>JBBKVJ010000361.1:0-3724 GCA_037968375.1 Paracoccaceae bacterium
CCGCCGCATCGCGCGGTCAGCTTGCCCTTCGCGTGCTGCGCCGCGACCCGCCTTTCGCCACCCCCCGCCCGCGCGATGCGGCGGCGGCTGTCCAACTCGTCAAGGACATGGTTCATTGCCGGAATTCCCTTGTATCAATAGCCCCAGACTAGCGGCGCGCGGCACATTGGGAAAGCGCCTTCTGGCAAGATTGCAAAGTGATCGCAGCGCCTTGGGTGCAAGCTACAAATCCCGGATCGAATGGCCCTGTTCGCCGTCAAACCCAGCCCTGATAGGCGCCACCCCGTAGTTCATTCATCGCCATCTGGCCTGTGCATATTCTCGCGTGGACAATCGGCGGGCGGCGTTCTAGGTCCGGAAAATGACCTCTCGCCCGAACATCCGCTTCGGCGACCGCACGACGCCGCCGCATATCATGACGCTGGTCCTGCTTGCCGGGCTGGGCGCGCTGACGATGAACATCTTTTTGCCGTCGCTGCCGGTTATGGCCGATCACTTCGGCACCGAATACCGGGTCATGCAGCTGTCGGTGGCACTCTACCTTGGCACCAGTGCCGCCCTGCAGATCTTCATCGGCCCGATCTCGGACCGCTTCGGCCGTCGCCCGGTCATGCTGGGGTCGATCGTGATCTTCCTCGTCGCCACGATCGGCACGCTTCTTGCGCAAAGCGTCGAGGCGTTTCTAGCCTTCCGTGCCCTGCAGGCGGTGATCGTCGCGGGCATGGTGCTTAGCCGGGCCGTCGTGCGCGACATGGTTCCGCAGGCCGAAGCCGCCTCAATGATCGGCTATGTCACGATGGGCATGGCAATCGTGCCGATGCTCGGGCCGCTGATCGGCGGTCTTCTGGAAGAGCTGTTTGCCTGGCAGGCCAGCTTTGTCTTGCTGTTCATCTGTGGCGTGTTGAGCTTCTGGCTGACCTGGTCCGACCTCGGCGAAACTGCCGTGAACCGCGCGACCAGCTTTGCCGATCAGGTCCGGCAATATCCCGAACTGCTGACCTCGCGCCGCTTCTGGGGCTACTGTGCAACCGCAGCGCTGGCCTCGGGCGCGTTCTTTGCCTATCTCGGCGGCGCGCCGTTTGTCGGCAGCGAGGTGTACAAGCTGTCACCCGCCGCACTGGGCTTTTATTTCGGCGCACCGGCCCTTGGCTATGGCCTCGGCAACTTCCTGTCGGGCCGCTATTCGGTGCGTTACGGGATCAACGCGATGATCCTTACCGGCACAATCTTTACCTGCTGCGGGCTGGTGCTGCTGGGCCTGATTCTGGCGGCCGGCGCAAGCCATCCGGCGGCGTTCTTCGGGCTGATGACCTCGGTCGGGCTGGGCAACGGGCTGGTGATGCCGAACGCCACGGCGGGGATGCTGTCGGTGCGCCCGCATCTGGCCGGGTCGGCCTCGGGTCTGGGCGGTGCCATCATGATCGGCGGCGGCGCTGCGTTGTCGGCACTGGCGGGTGCGATGCTGACCGAAGGCTCGGGGCCGTTTCCGCTGGTCTACCTGATGCTGGCGACCTCGGTGGGTTCGGTCGTGGCGGTCGTCTATGTGATCCGGCGCGAACGCGCGGTCGGGATTCGCTGAGCGGGTTTGCCGGGCGCTGTTGCAGGATCCGGTCAAGGCGATCTTCCCTTTGACCCAGGCTCCGACCTCGCGTAACCCGGGGCCTGGAAAAGGAGACCCCCGAATGCCAGCCCTTCGCGACGATATCGACCCCGACGGCCTGATGGAATTTTCGGTGGTTTTCACTGACCGCTCGCTGAACCACATGAGCCAGACCTTTCAGGGCGTCATGCGCGATGTCTCCGCCATGCTCAAAGAGGTCTATTCCGCCGATGCGGTGGCCCTTGTCCCCGGCGGCGGCACCTACGGGATGGAGGCGGTGGCCCGCCAGTTGGGCCGCGACGCAAAGGTGCTGGTGATCCGGCACGGCTGGTTCTCATACCGCTGGAGCCAGATCTTCGAGGCCGGCGGTTTCGCATCCGAGACCCGCGTCCTGAAGGCGCAACCCCAGGGCGACGGCGCCAAGGCCGCCTACGCGCCACCGCCGCTGGATCAGATCGTGGCCGCAATCGCCGAGATGAAGCCCGATATCGTCTTTGCCCCGCATGTCGAGACCTCGTCGGGCATCATCTTGCCAGACGATTACCTGACCGGCATCGCCGACGCGGTGCATAAGGTCGGCGGTTTGTTCGTGCTGGACTGCATCGCCTCGGGCTGCGTCTGGGTCGACATGGCCGCGACCGGCGTCGATGTGCTGATCTCGGCGCCGCAAAAGGGCTGGTCGGCGACACCTTCGGCGGGCCTGGTGATGCTGTCGGCGCGCGCGGTCGAGCGGGTCAAGGCCACGCAATCCGACAGTTTCTCGATGGACCTGAAGAAGTGGCTGTCGATCATGGAGACCTACGAGGCCGGCGGCCACGCCTATCACGCGACGATGCCGACCGACGGCTTGCGCGCCTTCCGCGATACGATACTTGAGACCAAGGCCTATGGGTTCGGTCGCCTGAAAGAGGCGCAATGGAAGCTTGGCCAGGGCGTGCGGGCGATGCTGTCGGAAAAGCAGGTCGCCTCGGTCGCCGCCGAAGGCTTTGCAGCGCCGGGCGTGGTGGTCAGCCATACCGACGATCCCGACGTTCAGAACGGCAAGAAGTTCGCCGCTGAAGGCATGCAGATCGCTGCGGGCGTGCCGTTGCAGGTCGGCGAGCCCGAGGGCTTCCGGACCTTCCGGCTGGGCCTCTTTGGCCTCGACAAGCTCTATGACGTCGATGCCACGCTGGCGCGGCTCAAGGCGGTCGTGGACCGGGTGCTTTAGGCCAGCCCCGGCACCATCCGGATCAGTGTCGGGCCGGGCGCGGTCAGGGCCTTGGTCACCGCGTCGGTCAGGTCGGCAATGCTCCTCGGCTCGGTCGCGAAGGCGCCATAGGCGCGGGCCAGCGCGCAGAAATCAGGGTTCCGCGCGACAACCGCATTGGGGGCGATCTGCGCGCGTTCCATACTTTCCTCGATCTCTTTCAGCTTGCCGTTATCCCAAAGCAGAATGGGCAGCGACAGGCCAAGTTCCACTACCGTGCCAAGCTCCTGCAGCGTGTACTGAAACCCGTAATCGCCCGCGATCACGATGACCGGACGGTCGGGCAGACCGACCTTGCCGCCGATGGCGGCGGGCAGGGCGTAGCCAAGCGTGCCAAAGCCGAACGGGTGATGCCAAAGGCCGGGCGCGGGCATGTCCCAGACCTCTTTCGACACATAGGCGAACTGGGTCATGTCCGAGAAGATCGTGGTTTCGGGCGGCAGGGCGGCGCGCAAAGCCTGCGCAACCGGCACGATGCCGGGTCGGTCGGCATCGGCCTCGGCCCGCCAACGCGCCCGGGTTGCGGCCACGTCAGCGGGTTTCCAGTCGGTCCTGGGCTCGTGACCCTCAATCGCGTCGCCAAGCGCGCGGAGAAAACACCCGGCATCAGCGCGAATGCGGGTTCCGGTGCTGTGTCCGCCCGCCAGACCAACAGGATCGATATCGACGCGGATCATCGGCACCGAATTTCCCAGCGCCTCGCGCCAAAAGTCGACCTCGGCCAGTTCAGTCCCCACCGCCACGACGCAATCAGCCGAGGCGATGATGTCGGCGCTGTCGGGCCGGGCAAGGAAACTGCCAAAGAACAGCGGCTGGTCGGGCGCCACGATGCCCCGGCCCGCATAGGTGACGAAGCTTGCCGCGCTGCACTGCGA
>JBBKVJ010000362.1:0-3204 GCA_037968375.1 Paracoccaceae bacterium
TTGCCGCAGCCGGAGTGGCCCAGAAGGCAGGTCACCTGCCCCGGCACCAGCGACAGCGACACCGCGTCGACCACTGCGCGCCCGCCATAGCGGCGGGTCAGGCCCTCTGCCTGCAACCGTGGAGTAGGTTCCGACAAGCGCCGCCCTTCCCGCCTTAACCCGAGCGAAAGCATCGGATATCACGGGACTTAACAGCGCCTCAGGCGCCTCGCAAGGGCCGCACGGTCAGGGTCAGGCGGCGGGCGTGCGGCGGAAAAGCCCCGCGACAGGGACGATCACCCGGGTGACGACCGGGATCAGCACAAACCCCAGCGCCAGCCCCGCCAGCCCGTCCAGCGCGGCCGTGACGCCCCATTCGACCGCGCCTTCGGCACCGGCGGGCACGGCATGGGCCGCCACCAAGGCGATATTGTGGATCGCATCGTAGGGCACGGCCCAGCCCAGATCGCGCAGCCCGTGGATCACGATCGACCCGCCGACCCACAGCATCGCCGCCGTGCCGATTGTGCTGATCAGCGTCATGATCGCAGGCATCGCCTTGACGATCTGACGGCCAAAGGCGCGCGTCGCCTCAAACCTGCCGATCTGGCTGATCTTCAAACCGATATCGTCGGCTTTCACCAAAATCGCGACGCTGCCATAGACCAGCGCGGTGATGCCCACCGCGACCATCGCCAGCACCGCACCTTCGATCCAGACATTGTCGGCCTCGATGGCGGCCAGCGAGATCGTCATGATTTCCGCCGACAGGATGAAATCGGTCTTGATCGCACCCGCGACCCGCTGCCGTTCGAGATGCGCGGCATCCAGCGTCACCGGCGCATCGTGATCGTCGGTATGGGGGGCGAAGACATGCAGCACCTTCTCGGCGCCCTCAAAGCACAGATAGCAGCCGCCCAGCATCAGAAGCGGCGGCAGGGCCCAGGGCGCGAAAGCCTTGAGCAGCAGCGCCGCGGGCAAAAGGATGACCAGCTTGTTGCGGGCCGAGGCCTTGGCGATGGCCCAGACGATCGGCAGTTCCCGCGCTGCGGGCAGGCCGTGGACGTATTTCGGCGTGACGGCGGCATCATCAATGACCACACCCGCCGCCTTGGCACCTGCCTTGGCGGCATCGTCGATCACGGCCGCGCCGACCTTGGCGCCGACCTTGGCCGCCTGCGCCGCAATATCATCGACCTGCACCGCAGCCAGCCTGACCAATGCCGCGACATCATCGAGTAGGGCGAGCAATCCACTCATTCAGTTGTCCTTAACAGTTCCGGCTTCAACGTATCGCGGCGTGCCGCGCAGGCAAGTCCGGTCTTCCGGCAGCCCGGTTCATCGGCAAGGCACTGGCCCTCTGCGCCGGGGCTGTTCCCGCCTTCCGACCGACGCTAGGGTCGCGGCCCAAGGAGCCATGCATGACCAACACTGTCGCCCTGATCCTGTTCCTGCTGATTGTGGGCGCTGCGGCGCTCGACCTGTTCATGGGTTGGGGCGGCACGATGGCGACCCTGCGCATCGCCTACAGGTTGCTTGACTGGCTGATATTCTGGCGCTGACCCGAACCTCTATTTGGCGCGCAAGACACTCCGCCCGGCGTATTCCGCGGTCTCGTCCAGCATCTCTTCGATCCGGATCAGCTGATTGTATTTCGCCAGCCGGTCCGAGCGCGCCAGCGACCCGGTCTTGATCTGGCCGCAGTTCGTTGCGACCGCCAGATCGGCGATGGTGGCATCCTCGGTTTCGCCCGAGCGGTGGCTCATGACGGAGGTATAGCGCGCCCGGTCCGCCATCCGGACTGCGTCCAGCGTCTCGGTCAGCGTGCCGATCTGGTTGACCTTGACCAGTAGCGAATTGGCGCAGCCTTCGGCGATGCCGCGCGCCAGCCGTTCGGGGTTAGTGACGAACAGATCGTCGCCGACCAGCTGGCACTTCTTGCCCAGAACCTCGGTCAGGGTCCGCCAGCCATCCCAGTCGTCCTCGGCACAGCCATCCTCGATAGACGCAATCGGATAGTCGGCGACCAGCGCGTTCAGATACGAGACGTTCTCATCCGAGGTCAGGGTCTTGCCTTCGCCCGCCATGACGTATTTGCCGTCCTTGAAATATTCCGTCGAAGCGCAATCGAGCGCCAGATAGATATCTTCGCCCGGCTTGAACCCGGCCTTTTCGACCGCCTTCAAAATGAAATCCAGCGCCTCGCGGGTCGACGACAGGTTCGGCGCAAAGCCGCCCTCGTCGCCAATGCCGGTCGACAGACCCGCCGCCGACAGGTCCTTTTTCAGCGTGTGAAAGACTTCCGAACCCCATCGCACCGCCTCGGCGATGCTGGCAGCCCCGACCGGCATGATCATGAATTCCTGGATGTCGATCGGGTTGTCGGCATGTTCGCCACCGTTGATGATATTCATCATCGGCACCGGCAGAATCCGGGCCGAGGTGCCGCCGACGTAGCGGTAAAGCGGCTGTGCCGAGAAATCCGCCGCCGCCTTGGCGACCGCCAATGACACGCCGAGGATCGCGTTGGCACCGAGGCGGCCCTTGTTGGGCGTGCCGTCGATCTCGATCATCGCGTGGTCGATGGCGACCTGTTCGGTCGCGTCCGCGCCAATCAGCGCTTCGGCCAGTTCGCCGTTCACGGCGTCGACCGCATCGCGCACGCCCTTGCCCATGTAGCGCTTGCCGTCGCCGTCGCGCCGCTCGACCGCCTCGTGCTTGCCGGTCGAGGCACCCGATGGCACTGCCGCGCGGCCCATCGAGCCGTCTTCGAGGGTCACGTCGACCTCGACCGTGGGATTGCCCCGGCTGTCGAGGATCTCGCGGGCGTGAATGTCGATGATCGTGCTCATGGCGGCAGCCTCCGGGATAAGATGATAGCGGTATCGGCCCCTGCTATAGCGGCGTCGGTGCGGCAGGGAAAGACCTGGCCTTGCGGCGCAGCCGGGCTTCGCGGACCAACGTGTAGAGGCCCGAGCCGACAACCAGACCGGCGCCAAGCAGCATCGTCGCATCCGGGCGTTCGGCGAAGAGGACAGCGCCCAGGATCATCGCAAACACCAGCCGCGTGTAGCGAAAGGGTGCTACGACCGACAGATCGCCGCCGCGCACCGCCATGACGATGGCCGCATAGCCGACCAGGCCAAAGCCGAGGCCGAACGCCAGTTCGATCAGCGTGCGCCCGTCAGGCATGACCAGCGGCCCGCCCAGGCCCAGGGCCAGCAC
>JBBKVJ010000363.1:0-3837 GCA_037968375.1 Paracoccaceae bacterium
GTATACGTTCGAGATCAACGGCGAGGATGCATCGATCGCCTGGGACCTGCACGATCTGACCCGGCTGGAATATTTCGACCACCGCGATCAAGGGCTGACACGCGGTTGGCGTTCGATCCATGTGACCGACGGCGACCATCCCTATATGGGCAACTGGTGGGTGCCGGGGCTGTCGATTGGGTATGAATCCAGCTTCGTGCATCAGGCCGCCGATTTCATCAAAGGACTGACCGGCACGGCGGCAGCACCGACCTTTGCAGACGCGCTAAAGACCGACAAGGTGACGGATGCGGTGCTGAAATCGGCCGAGACCGGGCAATGGGAAACCGCGTCTTAGGCCTCATGCAATATGACGTAAGGTGGGTTTAAACCCACCTTACCCCACCTACCCCCGCAGTTTGTGATGCAGCAGGATCGGCACCACCAGATCCTCTTCATCCGATAGATGGCGCGCCAGATATCCCTCGATCTCAGACGCAATATCAAGCAGCTCCCCCGCCTCATCGCGGGCCTGGACCTCGTCCAGCTGGATCAGTTTCGTCACCCGGTTTCCGACCCGCGTGAACCGGTCCAGCACCTCGTCCAGCAAGCCGTGATCCGCTTCCAGCATGGCAAGCCCACGATCAAACCGCGGGTCCGCTGCTGACAACTCGGGAAAGAACGACCGGTCCTCCCACCCGTGATGCCCATGCAGATTGCGCACCAGCAGGTTGCCGTAAACAGACAACCGCCCGGCAAAATCATCCGGGTCGCGGGTCCTGTCCAAGGTAAGCATTCGGTGAGGACCGCGGCGAGGTCAGGTTGCGCTTTCACGGTCCATTTCGATGATTTCGCGCAGGTATTCCATCCCGAACGGTGAGAAGGCCATGACGCTGTCATCATTGGAGCCGTAGACCCAGATCACGCCATCTTCGGGCTCCATATTGATGGCAAGATCAAAGATCCGGTCGACGGTTTCACCCAAATCGGCAGCGACGCGATCAATGGTCTTGACGGAATACACCTTGTTCAACTGCATGATCATGCAGCCTTGGCCAAGGTCTGGGTTTTCCAGTTCCAGGGCAGAAGTTCATGCACGCGTGAGACCGGCATGTTGGGCAGCCGGTCGAGGACATCTGCCAGCCACGCCTGCGGGTCGATGTCGTTCATTTTTGCGGTGACGATGAGGGTATACATGGCGGCGGAACGCTGCCCGCCACGTTCGGAACCGGCGAAGAGCCATGACTTTCTGCCCAAAGCCACACCGCGCAGGGCGCGTTCGGCCGCATTGTTCGTCAGGCAGATGCACCCGTCATCGAGGAAGGCCGTGAACGCCTGCCAACGGCCCTCTTTCTCGAACATATAGTTGATCGCCTTGGCCACCATGTTGTGTCTGGACAGTTTCGCGCGCGCTTGCTGCAGCCAGTCATGGAGGCCGTTCACCAAGGGACGGCACAGGTCCTGGCGCGCGGCAAGGCGGGCATCGGCGTCCAGCCCGTTGATGTCGCGCTCGATATCGAAGATGGCGTCGATCCGTTTCACCGCTTCCAGCGCGACCGGTGATATCTGATGGGCAGGTTTGCCCTTGCGGACGTTCCCGGCAATGTCTGCCAACTCGAAGAACTTCCGGCGCGCATGCGCCCAGCACAGAGCGCTGGTCACGGGCCCCGGATCGCGGTCCGCCCGATAGAGGTCGTTGTATCCGCCATAAGCATCGGCCTGCAGCACTCCCTGCCATCCGGCGAGATGTTGGTTGGGGTTGGTTGCCGCGCGATCGCGGGAGAAGCGGAAGAACGCGGCCGGTGGTGCGCCCCCATTCCAGGGCCGGTCATCGCGCACATAGGTCCAGAGCCGGGCCTTTTTCGCGCCGCCTCGCGCCAGAAGCGGCACGGTCGTATCGTCGCCATGCAGGCGGTGAGCGGCACGCACATGGCTCTCGATCAGGGCATGGATCGGCTGCAACGCGACTGTGGCATGCCCGATCAGGTCTGCCAGGGTGGACAGGCTCAACTCGACGCCTTCACGCGCGAACCGTTCGGCCTGACGGTTCAACGGCTGGTGCTGGCCATATTTTTCAAAGACGATCATGGCGATCAGGCTGGGTCCGGCCCATCCGCGCGGGATCGCATGGAAGGGGGCCGGTGGCTGGCTAATCTTCTCGCAGGCTCGGCAGGTGAACTTCTCGCGGACGGTCTGGATCACTTTCCACTGGCGCGGAATGACCTCCAGCGTCTCGGTGATATCCTCGCCCATCTTCACGATCCGATCTGAACCACAGCAAGTGCAGGTGCCAGGAGCCTCGACAACAACCCGTTCGCGCGGCAGGTGATCGGGGAACGGCTTGCGCACAGGCTTGCGGCGCGTGAAGGAGCGCACTGTGCTGATTGTGTCCTGCGCTGCCGCCTGTTCAGCCGCCAGCGCATCCTCGGATGCTGTGGCCTCCAACTCTTCAAGCTGCAATTCCAGCTGATTGATCAGCCGCGCGCGGCGTTCCGACGAGATGCCGTATTTGTCGCGGCGCAGTTTGGCGATCTCAAGTTTGAGCTCCTGGATCATCGCTTCCGAGCAGGAGACAACCGCACGGGTCTGTGCCAGCTCGCTTTCCGCAGCCTGCGCCCGGGCTTCCGCCGCAACCAGGGCAGCGCGTAATCTGGCGAGTTCAGAAGCGGCATTCGACATGGCCGATATCTACCATCCGGCCTCCCGAGACGCCAATAAAAACAGGCACTTTTTCGTAATTTACCCAGCCTTTGCAGGGCGTTGTGTCCAGCGCGGATTGCGCCAGTCAATGCCTTCCAGAAGATAGCCCAGCTGCGCTGCCGAGATCTGTACCGCGTCGCCCGACCGGCTCACCGGCCAGATGAACTTGCCCGCCTCCAGGCGCTTCAGATAAAGCGACATGCCCACGCCATCATGCCACAGGATCTTGACCAGATCGCCCTTGCGCCCCCGGAAGCAGAATAACTCCCCGGCATGCGGATCGCGCCCCAAACCTTCCTGAACCTGCAGCGCCAGCGTGTTCATACCCCGACGCATATCTGTCACGCCGCCAGCGATCCAGACCTTCACGCCCGCCGGAAACGCGATCATTGACCATCCACCACCGACAGAAGCCGGGCAAGCGCTTCCGGGTCCACTTCGGTCGGCACGATAAGCCGACGGCCATTGGGCAGCGCAATCTCGACCTGACAGTCCCGAAAGGCTGGACAGGCATCAACCAATCCCGGCTGCGAGGCTGGAGCCCCCTTCGCCACAGTGACCGGCGCGAAAGATACCGAACCGCAAGCGCCAAGTTCACCGCTCCGATACTGCCGACGCCAAGTTGTCAGCAGCGACCGACAAATGCCATGCCGCCGCGCCGTGGAAGCCACTTGCCGGTGGCCGACATAACTCTCCTCGACAATCCGGAGCTTGTCATCATCCGACCAATGCCGGCGACGGACACCATCGGCCGCAGAGAGAACTTCGATTTGAGGGCGGTAAGTAAAGTCGGACATAAGGTCGGACTTATCATCGGATCGCAGCACACGTCAGACGGCCGCCGCCGGAGCCTTACTTTCCAGCGAGGCCCGAGGCAAGCGAAGCCTACGACATCTTCCTGACGATCCTGCTGGTGGCAAACTTCATTTTATTGGTGTTCGGTTGCGTGGATTTTAGGCGTTAGTTAACCGATGACCGGTCCATGCCGGAACCTGAACGCTGGAAACGAAGGCATAAGTGCATCCATTTACCAACTTCCGATCCCACCCGCCGACCACTGCAATGTCACAACGATCAACCCCTAGATCCCAAATCGTGGCTCCGCAGACTGTCCCGCCATTCACAGTTCCGGGTGAGATGCCATCTTAAACTGGGCGA
>JBBKVJ010000364.1:0-2673 GCA_037968375.1 Paracoccaceae bacterium
ATCCCTGCTGACCGGCGAGACGCTGCCCGCCTTCGCCGGTCCCGGCACGGCGCTGGCAGCGGGCGAGGTCAACCTGACCGGCGCGCTGACCCTGTGCGTGACGGCGGCGGGCAAGGATACCGCCCTGCACCGGATCGCCGATCTGGTGGCGGTGGCCGAGGCCGGACGTGGCCGCTTTCGCTCGCTGTCAGACCGGGCGGTGCGGTTTTACACGCCCTTTGTGCACACGGCGGCGGCGCTGTCGTTCACCGGCTGGTTCTGGGCCACCGGCGATCTGCGGCTGTCGCTGAATATCGCGGCGGCGGTGCTGATCATCACCTGCCCCTGTGCTTTGGGTCTCGCCGTGCCTGCGGTGATGACCACGGCGTCGGGGCGGTTGTTCCGGCGCGGGCTGCTGTTGAAGGACGGCACCGCGCTGGAGCGCCTGGCCGAGGTCGATTGCGCGGTCTTCGACAAGACCGGTACGCTGACGATGGGGCGACCCGAGGTGCTGAACCTTGCCAGCCATGCCAGCCGCGATCAGGAGGTCGCACTGGCGCTGGCGTCCGGATCGGCGCATCCGCTGGCCCGGGCCCTGGCCGAGGCCGCGCAGGCGTTGAACGTGCGGCCCGCGAAGGTGAGCGATCTGCACGAGGTTCCGGGCTATGGCGTGGAGGGCCGTGTTGGAGACGCAACCGTTCGGTTTGGCCGTGCCGCGTGGGTTGGTGCGGCACCGGGCGAATCCACCGCCGCCTGGCTGCGGATCGGCGATGCTGTGCCAGTTGAATTCACCTTTGCAGACCGTCTGCGTCCGGGGGCGCAAGAGATGCTGCAGGCGCTCATGGCGCGCGGCGTGGCCTTGCACCTTGTGTCTGGCGATGCCGATGCCCCGGTTGCCGCTTTGGCGCGGCGGCTTGGGTTCGAGACCTGGCGCGCGGGGGTGCTGCCGGATGAAAAGGCCGCCTATATTGAGGCGCTGAAAGCTCAGGGCGCCAAGGTGCTGATGGTCGGCGACGGGCTGAACGATACCGCCGCCCTTGCCGCCGCCCATGTCTCGATCTCGCCTGCCTCGGCTCTTGATGCCGCGCGGACGGCTTCGGATATCGTGCTGATGGGACAAAGCCTGGCGCCGGTGGTCGAGGCGGTGACGGTGGCGCGCCGCGCGGTGCGGCTGATGGTCGGCAATATCGTGATTTCGAATGTCTACAATCTTGTCGCGGTGCCGATCGCCGTCCTGGGCTTCGCCACGCCCTTGGCTGCCGCCATCGCGATGTCGACCTCGTCGATCAGCGTCACGCTGAACGCGCTAAGACTGAGGCGCTAGGCGATGGAGGTTCTGTCGATCCTCATTCCGGTGTCGCTGGGGCTTGGTGGATTGGGCCTTGTGGCGTTTCTCTGGACGCTGAAATCACGCCAGTATGACGATCCCGAAGGGTCGAGCCACCGGATCCTCAGCAAGGATTGGGACGACGAGCCGAAACCCTAGCCAAGCGCACCAGAGGGCAGCGGCTGACCGCGGGCTGCCGCGTGCGACGCCAAAGGCCGCCGCGTTATGGCCGCGCATCTCCCCACTTCAATCGTCGCATCAACGTCACCGTAGCGGCTGACCGTCGTGCCATAGGCACGCCTCCGGCGTGACGGGACGGTCAGCCGCTGCCCGGCGGCCCGTTCCGGGCCTTGATTCCGGGTGCGGTGTTTGGCTCGGGCGATGGTAGATCTCGAGAATATGCCGATTTCACTCAGCCTATTCGCCGATGGTCTCGCACGGATTGCCGCGTGCCGAGATGCGACGGCAGGCGAGTGCGGCCTGTTCGCTGCTCATGCCCATCAGATTGGCCTCGTAACCGCCGCTGCGCTGCACGATCCGGCGCAGCGAACCGCCAAGGCCCGCAAGCTCGGCCAGCGACGCCTTGATCAGCACCCGCTCAGCCTGATCCCGCGACGGGAACCGGCCCAGCGAGACGCCCGAATGCCGCCCGCCCGAAGTCGACAGGCGCGACACGATCTGGGCTGCCACCGGCTCGGGCCGGATCACCGGATCGGGGTTCACCGGGGCCGCCATTGCCAGGGTGACGGGTTCAACCCGCTCGGGCTCGGCTGCCGTATGCGGCCGGGTATCGGGGGCCAGCGTGCCAAGTGCCGCAAAGCTGCGCACCTCGGGCGCCGGGGCCAGGGCGGCAAAGCGCGGGATCGGGCCGGAATCGGCCTCCGGGGCAGTCGCGGCTTCGGCCAGGAGGGAAATAACCTCTGCCGCGCCCACCCCGGGGTTGGTGCCCTCGCTGGCCTTGGCCAGAAGGGGTTCCTCGGTTGTCGTAATGTCGGGTGTCGTCTCTGCAACCGCCACGGCGATCTCGACATCCGTTTCCGGCATCGCGATCTCTGCATCGGGCTCGGCAGCCACGGCCGCAACCTCAACATCCACGTCAACATCAGCCGTATCGGTCACAAAATCTTCGGGGCGCGGTCGTGGCGGCCCTGCAACTGCCAAGGAGGTATCGACCGTCGCCGCTGCAACGACCATCGCGGGCATCACTTCGGGATCTGCCACGGCGACGGCCACGTCAGCCTGCGCAGGCTCTTCAGCCGCTTCACTTACCGCAGCAGAGGCCTCTGCGGCAGCGCTTTGGGCAGCCGCCACGGTGACGGCATCGGTGGTGGCGACAGCCGCCACGGCGGCGGCGATATCGGTCTGGA
>JBBKVJ010000365.1:0-4623 GCA_037968375.1 Paracoccaceae bacterium
GCGTGCCGAGGCGGCCGAGCGCGAGGCGGCGGGCATGCCCCCCTACGGACGGCTGGCGGGGATCATCCTGTCGTCGCCCGACATTCAGGCGGTCTTTGATCTGGGCAATCACCTGGCCCGCAATGACGCCGCGCTGCGCCGCATCGGCGCACAGGTTTTCGGCCCCGCTCCCGCCCCCATCGCCCGTATCCGGGGCCGCCACCGGGTGCGGCTGTTGGTAAAAGCCGCCAAAGGCGCGCCCCTGCAACAGGCGTTGATCGACTGGACCGGAAGGCTGAAACTACCCGCGAACCTGCAACTGAGCATCGACATCGACCCGCAGACGTTCTTCTAGGGCGGCAAGACCCCCAAAATTGCACCCGCCCGGTGACAGGGGCGTAGCCCGCCGGGGTCGCCATTGGTCCGAGCGACAATGGCGGCGCTGACCGCCCCGTCACGCCGGAGGCGTGCCTGCAGCACGACGGTCAGCCTCTGCCCTCTGCTGCGCCCGGTTGGCAGTGCAGGCTTTCGGGCATACCGCCCCGTGCTACGAATACCGGTCAATCTCATCTTGTCCCCGACCACAACGCCACCCCGACCTTGCACTTTGACAGAACTGCATCAGCCGCTAGCTTGTCACAGACGATCTGAACAACGCGGGCAGCAAGTTGATGCAAAGGGCGGCTCTGGCACTCCTGACGCTCTGCCTCGCGGCTCCGGCCGCGGCCGATGGCTTTCGCGCCTTCGAAGGCCACGGCGGTCCGGTGATGGATGTGGACGTGGCGCCTGATGGCCGAACCGTGCTGACCGCCAGCTTCGATTACTCGCTCGGCGTCTGGCAGATCGGCAATGCCGATGCACCGCCGCGCTGGCTGGAGGGCCACCGCGCGGCGGTGAACGAAGTGTCGTTCCTCGGCGACAACCGCGCGGTATCCGGCGGCGACGATTTCGCGGTGATCGTCTGGGACCTCGCGACCGGCACTGCGCTGCATCGTCTCGAAGGTCACCAAGGCAAGGTCGTCGCGGTGCGGCCTTCCCCCGATGGCCGCCGCCTTGCCTCGGCCAGCTGGGACGGCTCGATCCGGATCTGGAACCTTGCCACCGGCGCCTTGCAGACCGAGCTCACCGGCCACAAGGGCGCCATCAACGACATACTTTGGGCCGACGGCGGCGCCAGCCTGATCTCGGCGGGCATCGATGGCGCAATCCTGATCTGGGACCTCGCCGCAGGTATCCCCGACCGCGCGCTGGTGCACCACGGCTTTGGCGTCAACCGTCTGGTGCTGGACGAGACTGCAGGCTGGCTAGCCTACGGCGCCGTCGATGGCGGCACCCGCGCGATCGACCTTGCCACCGGGGCCGAGATTGCCGACCTCACCCTCGACCGCCGCCCGATCCTGGCGCTGGCACTGTCGCGCAACAGGCGGCACCTCGCGGTTGGCGACGGCGAGGGCTACATCATGGTCGTCGATACCGCCAATTGGTCGATCACCCGCGATTTCCGCGCCGCCGCACGCGGCCCGATCTGGGCGCTCGATTTCACCGCCGATGGCAGCGGCGTCATCGCGGGCGGCATCGCAGATGAGGCCTATCTCTGGCCCATTGATGGCGGCACAGATCTGCCGCAACTTGCCGAGGCGCAGCGCGCCTTTCACACCGACCCCGCCGAGGTCTCGAACGGGGAACGTCAGTTCCTGCGCAAATGCTCGATCTGCCACAGCCTGGGTCAAGACGGCCAACGCCGCGCCGGGCCTTCGCTCAACGGCGTCTTCGGTCGCCGCGCCGGTAGCCGTGCAGACTACAGCTATTCGCCCGCGCTGACCGACAGCGATATCGTCTGGGCCGATGACACCATCGACCAGCTTTTCGAGGTCGGCCCCGAGGTGCTGACGCCGGGGTCGAAAATGCCGATGCAGCGCATCGCCTCGCCTGAAGATCGCGCCGATCTGATCGCGTTTCTGAAACGTCAGACAGTCGCGGACTGACCGCGCCGTTTACCCCAGATCAGCCCAGATTTCTGCCAGCCGCCTGCGGTCGGGGTTTCCGGTTGTATCGACCGGAAGCTCTTGAATTGTTCTGACAAGAATATCGCCTACGAACTTGAAGCCGCGTTCAAGAATGCCCCTCAGGCCCTTGATGTCAAAGCCATCACCCGGTTCGACGACAACGCCCAGAGCCTCGGCGCCATCCGGGCCGAACACCCGGATCACGCCCGAGCGCCGCACCATAGGCAGCTGGTCAAGTGCCGCCTCGACCTTGCCCGAAAAGAACCGCGCGCCGCCGATGTTGATCCGGTCATCGGTGCGACCCAATTTGGTGACATTGCCTAGGGCGTCCATGCTGGCCAGAAAGCCTGGCAGACACCAGCCGCCCGCATCATAGGCGGGCTGGCGGTTCAGATAACCCTCCAGCCGGGCCTCGGGCGGCACAAGGATTGCCAACGTACCGGTCTCGCCAGAGGCTACGGCGTGGCCATCAGCGTCGCGGATTTCAGCCTTCAGGGCACCGACCATCCGGCCGATCTGGCCAGTCTGGTGGGTGCTGGCATCATAGGGTTTGTAGGCGAAGAAACTGGTCTCGGGTGTGCCCGCCCCCAGCTCGATCCTGGCCTTGCCAAACACCTCCGACGCGCGTTTCAGCGCGGCCTGCTGCGCGGTTCCGGTGGCCACGAAGATGCGGTCAATCTGATCCCGACCGGCATCTTCTGCCGCCGCATCGGTCAGCCGGTGCAGCGACATCGGCGCCACGAACAATTCGCGCGCACCGAACCTGCGGATCGCCGCCCAGGCGTCTTCCAGAGGCAGGTCCGGCCCCAGCACCGGGCGCCCGGATAGGAATGCCCGAAAGACATCGCGGAACGAGCGCATCGAATCGACCGGCGTCGACATGTAGACCGCACCCTGCCCCGGCCCCAGAGTGTCGGCATAGACTTTCGCATCGGCCAACATCTGTGCAGCACTCATCCGCAAGACGCTCAGGTCGCGCGGCGTGTGGGTGGTGGGGAAATAGATCGAACCGGCCTCGGCAGACGGCACCGGGCCGGGTTCACCGGTCAACCAGGACTGATCGAACAGCACGGGCCGCGCCGCACCGGCATTCTGGCCCGCCACCATCAGCGCCGCATCGACCCTGACGCCGCTGCCGTCAAAATTCTCGACGGCGTTGCTGGCCAGAAGATTGCAGCCCAGCCGCCAGACTGCAAACCAAGTGCTCAGGTTGATCGCAAAGCTGCCGACCAGGCAGATGACGTTGTCACCGGGCCTGATCCCGCCCGCCAGCAGGCCGTGAGCGATCTGATTTGCGGCGCGCTCTAGCCGCGCGAAACTGAGGCTCTGGCCGTCAACGGTATGGATCGCCTCGCGTGCCGAATTTTCGGCAAAGCAGGCCTCCAAAACCCGGTTGAGTTCGGCCACCGGAGTTCACCAACTTTCTGAATCAGCCGAAGCGCGGCCTAGAAGCCGAAAACCAGACCGACGGAAAAATCGCGGCGATCTACGTCGTAGCTGGAACAGGCATCGACATGCATCCGCGAAATCGCATGCTCAACGCGCACCGCCAGCCGCTCGTTGATGCCGAATTCGGCACCGATGCCATGAATCTTCGAACTGGTCCGCCCCTCGATATACTCGCCATCAAGGTCATTGTTGCCGCGACCGACAAATCCGTAGAACAGCATGTTGTCGATCGCATAGCCCAGATGCAGCTCGGCCTGCGCGCCCTGCATCTTGTCATCGACATTCTCGTAAGCCTCAAAGCCCCCGTCCATCCCCGAAACCTGGAAAATCTCAGCCTCGGCACCGACGAAAAAACCGGCCCCCGGTGTGCCGCTCAGGCTGAACCGCGCGCCCCCGAACAGGGCGAGCGTGCTGGTATCGGGTGACGAGGAGAAGCCGTAGGAAGTATCGACATCGGTATTGCCGAAGCCAAGCGATCCGCCGACATAAAATTCCTGCGCCACCGACGGCCCGGCTGCGATCAACGCGCCCGCCATCACACCCGCCAGACCGATTCTCTTGCTGCCCATATCCGTGATTCCCGATTGCGACTTTCCGGCAAACTACACCCAAACATGCCGTAAAAAAACAGATGTTCTCGCCCGCCTTGTCATTTTGAGGTCCCCAGCAGGCGGTTTTGCAACAGCGCATTGCGGCGACTGTTGACCTGCCATCCCGCGCCCGCTCGCGGCCAGGCAGGCGACAAACGTCTGGCCCCCCTGTCAGGCTTTGCCGAACAGCCCGGTCAACGCCCGTTGCACCAGCCGCGTCACCCCAGGCCGCTCCAGCGTGCGAAACGGCAGCGGCCGGCAGACCTCCATCGCGGCGATGCCAACCCGCGCGGTCAGCGCGCCGTTCACCACGCCTTCGCCGAACCGGCGCGAGACCTTGGCCAGAACTCCGCCACCGGCAACCGAGCCAATCAGATCGTCGCCAACGGCCACCGCCCCCGTCGCCACCAGATGCGTCATCACCGTGCGGGTCAGCCGCCAGGCGCCCAGCGCGCCAGCCCGCCCGCCGTAGATCTCGGCAATACGGCGGATCATCCGGATATTGGCCGTCAGCGCGGCGACGACATCCGCCAGCGCCAGAGGCACCACCGCAGTCACCGTCGCGACCATCCGCGCCGCGCTGACGGCCAATATCCGGA
>JBBKVJ010000366.1:0-5555 GCA_037968375.1 Paracoccaceae bacterium
GCCGACGCTGCACCGGGCGCTGGCCGAGGGACCCGAGGTTGAGGTCGAGGTTTCGGGCATCGCCGCCAACGCGCTGGGCGCCCGGCGGATCGGCCGTATCTGCTACGATCTGGCCAAGGCCCGGGGCGTGACATCGGTGCTGGTGCCCGACGCCGCCATTGCCGATGCGCAGGTGATGCTCTGGCGCGAGATGCGGCAACTGGTGGAACCGGCGGGTGCGGCGGCGCTGGCAGCGCTGACTTCGGGCGCCTACCAGCCTGAGAAGGGCGAGAAGGTGGCGGTGCTGATCTGCGGCGCCAATCCGGCGCCCGATCCGTTGCCGTAAGGGTGGCCGTTGCCGTGAAGGGTGGCCGTTGCCGTGAGGAATTGCGCAGCGAGGGGCCGCCCGCTATAGCCGGGCGGACCGAGAAGGAGCCCTTACCCATGTCGAATGCCAAGCTGGAAACCGCCATCGAAGCCGCCTGGGAGGCGCGCGATCAGATCACCCCCGCCACCAAAGGCGAGACGCGCGAAGCGATCGAGGACACGCTGAATGCTCTGGATTCTGGCAAGCTGCGTGTGGCCGAGCGTCAGGCCGACGGTCAGTGGCAGGTGAACCAGTGGGCCAAGAAGGCGGTGCTGCTGGGCTTTCGCATCAGAGAGACCGAGATTCAGACCGGTGGTCCGAATGGGGCGGTATGGTTTGACAAGGTGACGCCGAAATTCGTCGACTGGGGCGAAAACCGCTGGAAAGAGGCAGGGTTTCGTGCGGCTGCGGGCTGCATTGTCCGCCATTCGGCCTATATCGCGCCCGGCGTGGTCTTGATGCCGTCGTTCGTCAACCTTGGCGCTTACGTGGACAGTGGCACGATGGTCGATACCTGGGCCACCGTCGGGTCCTGCGCGCAGATCGGCAAGAACGTGCATCTGTCCGGCGGCGTCGGCATTGGCGGCGTCCTGGAGCCGATGCAGGCCGGTCCGACGATCATCGAGGACAACTGCTTTATCGGGGCACGGTCCGAGGTCGTCGAGGGCTGCATCGTCCGCGAAGGCTCGGTTCTGGGCATGGGTGTCTTCATCGGCCAGTCGACGAAGATCGTCGACCGCGAGACCGGATCGGTCAGCTATGGCGAGGTGCCTGCCGGGTCGGTCGTCGTGGCAGGCTCGATGCCGTCGAAGAACGGCATCAACCTGTATTGCGCGGTGATCGTGAAGAAGGTCGATGCCAGAACACGCTCGAAGACTTCGATCAATGAGCTGTTGCGGGATTGACCGCGCTTGGTTTTTCCGGGAACAATTTCGACGATCTGGCGTTACGCCAAGATACCCGCAGCAAAGCGGGCCAATGAGAAGGGACTGGAAGTATGGAAGGTATGGGTTGGATCGCGGCGATTATCGTCGGCGCACTGGCGGGTTTTATCGCTGAAAAAGTCATGAAGGCGGAACACGGTCTGCTGACAAACATCATTCTGGGCATCGTCGGTGCCGTTGTCTTCAACTGGATTTTGATCATGATCACCGGCTCGACGCTGGGCGGTTGGATCGGTCAGTTGGTAGTCGGCGTCATTGGCGCTTGCATCCTGATTTTCGCCTGGCGCGCCATTCGCGGCCGCGCCTGAGGCCAGATCAGAGACTTGCAAAGTATCGGGGCTTCTGGAACAGCGGTTTCAGGAGCCCTTGATGTCTGACACCCCGGAAAAAACCGACACCCCCCAAAAGAAACCGCGCATAAAGCGGCAGCAGCAGGTTTTCACCCTCGCCGTCGAGGTTGGGCGCAAGACCGGTGACGGTCTGCCCAAAGGCGCCACCGGGGCCGCGATCCTGTGCTACGCCTCGGGCGTCGATGAGGCCGAGGCGGTGCGCGAAACGGTGGCGATCCTGAAGGAGGCCGACCTCGCGCCGCTGGACGTGACCGGCTATGGCACGCTTGATGAGCGTCTGGCCGCCGGCGACGAGGTGCCCGCCGAAGAGCGTGACCTGATGGCGCGGGCGCTGGCCGAGAACTCGGTGATCGTGGCGCAGATGACGCCGTTCTTCGATAAGTAGGCCCCGCCTGCGATTGCCGAAATCACCGCGATTGCCTATGCCTCGCCGGCAAGGAGGCCCATCATGACCGACCCCGTTCAGCTGACTGCCGATCTGATCCGCTGCCCTTCGGTGACTCCCGAGGAGGGTGGTGCCATGGGCGTGTTGCAGGGTCTCTTGCAGGGCGCTGGGTTCGAATGTCATCGGGTTGATCGTGGTGGCATCGCCAACCTGTACGCGCGCTGGGGGGCGCGGGGGCATGCGCGGACATTCGGCTTCAACGGCCATACCGATGTGGTTCCGGTCGGCGATTTGGCAGCGTGGAGCCGCGATCCCTTCGGGGCCGAGATCGCGGGCGGCGAGATCTGGGGGCGGGGTGCTGCGGACATGAAATCGGGCGTCGCGGCCTTTGCGGCGGCGGCGGCGGATTTCGTGCGCGAGACGCCGCCTGATGGCGCGGTGGTGCTGACCATTACCGGCGACGAAGAGGGCGAAGCGGCCGATGGCACGGTGGCGCTGCTGGACTGGATGAGCGCGCAAGGCGAGCGCATGGCTGTCTGTCTGGTGGGCGAGCCGACCTGTCCCGAGCGGATGGGCGAGATGTTGAAGATCGGGCGGCGCGGGTCGCTGACGGGGTATCTGGTGGCCAAGGGTGTGCAGGGCCATTCCGCCTATCCGCACCGGGCGAAGAACCCGGTGCATGCGATGGCGGCGCTGGTGCACCGGTTGGCCTTGGCTGAGTTGGACCTAGGCACCGGCCACTTCGATGCCTCGACGCTGGCGGTGGTGACCTTCGATACCGGCAACCCGGCCACGAACGTGATTCCGGCCGAGGCGCGGGCAACGGTGAACATCCGTTTCAACGATACGCATTCCGGCGCGAGTCTGACGCAATGGCTGGAGGGTGAGGCTGCGAAGGTGTCGGACAGGACGGGCGTCGAGATCGGGGTGCGCGTAAAGGTCTCGGGCGAGGCGTTCCTGACGCCGCCGGGACCTTTGTCGGAACTGGTGGCTGCTGCCGTTAAGGCCGAGACGGGGGTGCGGCCTACTCTCAGCACATCAGGCGGCACCTCGGATGCGCGGTTCGTCAAGGATCACTGCCCGGTGGTCGAATTCGGGCTGGTCGGTGCGACGATGCACAAGGTGGATGAGCGGGTGCAGGTCGCGCATATCCATCAGTTGAAGGCGATTTACGGGCGGGTTCTGCGCGATTATTTCGCGGTGTGAGGGTGGATGGCGCTGGGGGCTGTCTGCCCCCAGACCCCCGAGGATATTTAGAACCGAAAGAAGCTGGGTTCGGCAGGTGACGGCGGCGGGGTGTCGTGCTACCTCGGGCCTATGACACGTATCCCCTCGAAAGATGAAATCCTGGCCTGGGTATCGGAGAATCCGACGCTGGGAGCCAAGCGCGATATCGCCAAGGCTTTTGGCATCAAGGGTGCGGCACGGATCGAGTTGAAGCAGCTTTTGAAAGAGATGTCGGCCGAGGGTTCGCTGGAAAAGCGCAAGCGCAGCTACCGCGATGCCGACAAGCTGCCGCCGGTGGCGGTGCTGCAGATCGCGGGCGAGACCTTGGACGGGCATCTTCTGGCGCGACCTCTGGAATGGCAGGGCGAGGGGCGGATGCCGCGGGTGCTGTATCTGCCGCGAGAGGGCGATCCGGCCTTGGGCGAGGGCGACCGGATTCTGGGCCGGGTGGTCAAGGTCGAGGCCGAGGATCACGAGTATGAAGGGCGGCTGATCCGGCGGATCGGTACCAATCCAAAGAAGCTTCTGGGCGTTTTCCGCAAGGCCGCCGAGGGTGGTCGGGTGGTGCCGATCGACAAGGGCGCGGCGCGCGAATGGGCGGTGGCGGCGGATGCCACCGACGGCGCCAAAGACGGCGAGCTGGTCGAGGCGGAACAGGCCGGACCTGCAGGGCGGATGGGTCTGCCGCGTGCGCGGGTGATAGCACGTCTGGGCGATCCGTCAGCGCCGAAGGCGGTATCGCTGATCGCCATCCACCAGCACGCCATCCCCGACGATTTCCCCGATGCCGCGATTGCCGAGGCCGATGCGGCCAAGCCTGCGGGCCTGAAGGGCCGCGAAGACCTGCGCGACGTGCCGCTGATCACCATCGACCCCGCCGATGCGCGCGACCATGACGATGCGGTATTCGCGCAAGCCGACGATGACCCGAAGAACGCGGGCGGGCATATCGTCTGGGTCGCTATCGCTGATGTGGCCTACTATGTGCGGCCCGGCACGGCGCTGGACCGCGAAGCACGCAAGCGCGGCAATTCCACCTATTTCCCCGACCGGGTGGTGCCGATGCTGCCGGATCGCCTGTCGGGGGATCTGTGTTCGCTGCACGAGGGCGTGGACCGCGCCTGTCTCGCGGTCCGGATGGTGCTGGACCCGCAAGGCCGCAAGATTGCGCACAGCTTCGTGCGCGGGCTGATGCGGTCGGCGGCGACGCTGAGCTACCAAGATGTGCAGGCGGCGCGGGATGGCGATGTTTCCGACAAGGTCGGTCCGCTGATGGCCGACGTGATCGACCCGCTTTATGCCGCTTACGCGGCGGCCAAGGCGGCGCGGGCGGTGCGCCAGCCGCTGGACCTCGACCTGCCCGAGCGCAAGATCGTGCTGGATGAGGCGGGCGAGGTGACCTCGGTCGAGTTCGCCGAACGCTTTGACGCGCATCGGCTGATCGAAGAGTTCATGATCCTGGCCAATGTCGCCGCCGCCGAAGAGTTGACCAAGCGCAAGCGGCCCTTGCTGTTCCGCGTGCATGAAGAGCCGCCGCCGGAAAAGCTGGACGCGCTGCGCGAGGTGGCGCAGGCCTCGGGGTTCACGCTGGCCAAGGGGCAGGTGCTGAAAACCGCGCATCTGAACCGGTTGCTGGAGCAGGCCCAGGGCACCGAGTTCGACCAGTTGATGAACATCACCACGCTGCGCTCGATGACGCAGGCCTATTACAGCCCCGAGAACTTCGGGCATTTCGGCCTGGCCTTGCGCAACTACGCGCATTTCACCTCGCCCATTCGCCGCTATTCCGACCTGATCGTGCACCGCGCACTGATCACCGCGCACGGTTGGGGCAAGGACGGGCTTTCGCCGGAAGAGCTGGAAAGTCTGGAGGAAACCGCGACACATATCTCGGAAACCGAGCGCCGGTCGATGGCCGCCGAGCGGGATACCACCGACCGCTATCTGGCGGCCTATCTGTCGGATCGGGTCGGCGCGGATTTCGCAGGCCGGATTTCCGGCATCGCGCGGTTCGGGGTGTTCGTGAAGCTGGACGAGACCGGCGCCGATGGATTGATCCCGATCCGAACCTTGGGGCGCGAGTTCTTTCACTACGATGCCGACAGCCAGACCCTGATGGGTTCGGAAACCGGGCTGACCATCGGCATGGGCCAGCGCGTGAAGGTGCGGCTGGCCGAGGCGGTGCCGGTGACCGGTGGGCTGATGCTGGAGTTGTTGGAGATCGACGACAAGGGCGTGGCGCGGGGGCCGGTGGGGCACCGAGGCAAGGGCGGCGGAAAGGGTCGCGGAAAGACCGGGCCGAG
>JBBKVJ010000367.1:0-2904 GCA_037968375.1 Paracoccaceae bacterium
GATAGGCGATGCGCAGCGCGTCACGAAATCCCTTGGTGATAAGCAGCAGCGTCCGGTCACCCTTGCGCTCCAACAGCGCGTTGGTGGCGACGGTTGTACCCATCTTGACGGTACCGACGCGGGTCGGGTCGATATGCCCGCCCAGTAGCCGCCGGATGCCTTCGATGGCGGCATCCTGATAGGCTTCGGCGTTGTCCGACAGCAGTTTCAGGGGGTGCAGCGCGCCGTCGGGTGCGCGTCCCACCACATCGGTAAAGGTGCCGCCCCGGTCGATCCAGAAATCCCATCGCCCGGTCATCGCTTAACCAATACTCCGCGCGATGGTCTTCAGCCAGTTGCCATGCGCAAGTTTCTTGACCAGCCCGGCCCCGTAGCCATGCTTGCCCATCGCATTCAACAACGCCGGCAGCCCGGTCACATCGCCGATCCCCTTCGGCATCTCGGCGCCGTCGAAATCCGATCCCAGCCCGACGTGATCCTCGCCCAGATTGGCGATCAGGTGGTCGAGGTGGCGCAGCATCGGTTCCCAGGTCATGTCTGACGAACGACGCCCGTCGGGGCGCAGAAAGCCGGTGGCGAAGTTCAGGCCGACCATGCCGCCGGTATCGCGGATCATGTGCAACTGCCGGTCGCTCAGGTTGCGAGTGGATTGCGTCACCACATGCGCGTTGGAATGGGTCGCAACCAGCGGTGCGGTCGAGATTTTCGCCACGTCGCGAAACCCCTTCTCGTTCATGTGCGACAGGTCGACCATGATCTTCAACTCGTTGCAGGCGCGGATCAGATCTTTACCCGCCGCCGTCAGCCCCGGCCCGGTGTCGGGTTTGCCCGGATAGCGGAACGGCACGCCGTGGCCAAAGATCGTCGGGCGACTCCAGACCGGCCCGAGCGAGCGCAGGCCGATGCCATGAAATGCGTGCAGCGTATCGAGATCGGCGCCAATCGCCTCGGCGCCCTCCATATGCATGATCGCCGCCACCACACCAGATTTCACGCAAGCCCGCACCTCTTTCGCCGAGCGGCAGATCTTGAACTTGCCCTTCGACGCCCGCTCCATCCGCAAGAGGATACCGGCCATCTGCATTGCCGGGGCCAACGCCGCCTCGGCCTCGATCAGGGGCGACAGGGGCACATCATAGGGCGGGGTGTCCATCAGCGCATGGTAATCCACGCCATCGTCGGGCGACGGCACGTAGATGGCAAAGAAGCCACCGGCAAAGCCGCCCTTCTTCATCCTCTTGAGGTCCAGATGCCCCTCGCCATTGCCCTTCAGCCAGGCCGAATCGCGGTCCTTGGGCTTCAGGCGGTAGAGCTTGAGCAATATGTCGTTGTGTCCGTCGAAAACCGGGATCGTCGCCATCTTATGCCTTTGCCTCGCGGTCGTAGCCCTCGCTCGCGGCGAGGAGGTTCTTGGTGTAGCTCTGCGTCGCCTGTCGTGCTTGCAAATCGGCGCGGGTCAGTTCCTCGACCGCCCGGCCGTGCTGCATCACCATCAGCCGGTCGCACATATGCGCGACCACGGCCAGATCGTGGCTGACAAGGATATAGGTCAACCCGCGCTCGGCCCTGATCCGGTCGAGAAGGTTCAAAACCTCGGCCTGGATTGACGCATCCAGCGCCGATGTCGGTTCATCCAGCAGCAGCATCTTCGGTTCCAGGATCAGCGCGCGCGCCACCGCCACCCGCTGCCGCTGGCCACCCGACAGTTGGTGCGGATAGCGGAACCGGAATTCCGGGCCAAGGCCCACATCCGACAACGCCTGTTCGATCCGCGCCTCGCGGTCCTTGAACTTGTGGATCGCCAGCGGTTCGGACAGCACCTTGTCGATGGTGTGACGCGGGTGCAGCGAGGCATAGGGGTCTTGAAACACCATCTGCACATGGCGGTAGAACCCCGGCATCCGGGGCACGCGAACCACCTTTTCGCCCATCAGGCGCAGGCTGCCCTCGGTCATCGGCGCCAACCCGCAGATCGCGCGCAGCACGGTCGATTTGCCCGAGCCGCTTTCGCCGACGATGCCGTAGCTTTCGCCTTCGTCCACGTCCAAACTGACGCCGCGCACCGCATCGACGCGGTCCGGCCCGCTGCCGAAGGTGACCTTGAGGTCGGAAAGCTCCAGATGCGGCATCAGAGCGCCCAATCCGCATCGCGGGTCAGCACCGGCAACGGGCGCACGCCGCCCTCAATCCGCGGCAGGCAACTATAGAGGCCCTGCGTATAGGGATGTTTCGCGCGTGACAGCTCGGTCGCCCTGATCTCTTCCACCATCTGCCCCGCATACATCACCAACACCCGGTCGCAGAACGAGCTGACCAGCCGCAGATCGTGGCTGATAAAGATCAGGCCCATGCCGCGATCCGTCACCAGCCGGTCGAGTATGCGCAGAACCTCAATCTGCACGGTGACATCCAGCGCCGAGGTGGGTTCGTCGGCGATCAGCAGGTCCGGCTCGGTGATCAGCATCATCGCGATCATCGCGCGCTGGCCCATGCCACCCGACAGCTCGTGCGGATAGGCGTCGAAGACGCGCTCGGGGTCGCGGATCTGCACATCGTTCAGCATCTGAAGGCCACGCTCGCGGGCTTCGACCTTCGAACCTCGGCCATGCGCGCGCCAGCTTTCCACCATCTGCCGGCCGATGGTCATCACCGGGTTCAGCGAAAACTTCGGGTCCTGCATCACCATCGAAATCCGTGCCCCGCGCAGGTCGCGCCAGGTCTGGCGGCTGGCGTCGCGCAGGTCGATGCCATCGAATTCCAGCCGCTTGGCACTGGCTTTGCCAGGCGGCGGCGTCAGGCCCAGGATCGCGCGCCCGGTCTGCGACTTGCCCGAGCCGCTTTCGCCGACGATGCCCAACCTCTCACGGCCCAGTTCGAACGAGACGCCGCGCACCACCTCGGTCC
>JBBKVJ010000368.1:0-9323 GCA_037968375.1 Paracoccaceae bacterium
ATTGACCACCGCGCCAAGGTTCGCGACGCCGGCACCGCGCAGCGCCTGGATCGCCCGGCCATGCGCCAGCAGCACATGATGCATCGCCCGCGCGGTGGCGCGGATATCGCGCAGGCCCGGCGCGTGCTGCCCGAGGAAATGCGACAGCCACGCCACGCACCAGGGCTCGTTGATCGGTGCTGTGGACCAAAGCCGGTCACCCAGACGCGCGGCGATCACCTCGGCATAATTGGCGAACCAGCCCGCGATATCGCGGTTGCGCCAGCCGCCCGCATCGGCCAGAGCCGAGGGCAGTTCCCAGTGATAAAGCGTCAGCGCGGGCTTAATCCCGCGCGCCAGCATTCCGTCGACCAGCCGGTCGTAGAAATCAAGGCCCTCGGCATTCACCACACCGCGCCCCTCGGGCATCACCCGCGCCCAGGATGTCGAAAACCGGTAGACATCAAGGTTGGCCGCCGCGATCAGGTCAAGGTCGCCCTGCCAGCGGTTCAGGTGATCGCAGGCCCGTGCACCGTTCTCGGCCCGCACCACATTGCCCGGCGTCGCGGCGAAATCGTCCCAATGGGTGCGCCCGGCACCGCCCTGGGCGTGGCCCTCGATCTGATAGGCGGAGGTTGCAGTGCCAAACACGAACCCCTTTGGAAAATCGGCCCGTGTGGGCAGCATCGGTTCAGCTTCCATAGGGGGCGGGCCCGGTTGACTGGCCGACCGTCAGAACCGCCTCGAGCAACCGCTGGCGTGGCCCGGTCTTGGGCGCCTGCACCAGATCCAGCAGCATCCCGGCCGCCAGCCGCCCGGCCTCGCGCACCGAGGATTTCGTCGCCGTAAAGACCGGCACCGCATCGGGCGCCGAGAAATACCCCAACGCATCATCATGCGTGACAATCGAGACATCTCGTCCCATCACCAGCCCGCGTTCCTCAACCGCACGGCGCACGCCCAACGCCGAGATCAGCGACGCGGCCAGGAACGCCGTGGGCGCCGCCGCCGCCAGCATCGCCCGCGCGGCGCGATACCCGTAATGCTCGGTCATCTCGTCCGAGGCCATCAGCGCCGGTTCGGCGGCAATGCCACGGGTGGCAAGCGCGCCCAGGTAGCCGTCGCGCCGCCGCATCGCGAAATCCATCGTCTCGATGCCATTGACCAGCGCGATCCGGCGATGGCCGAAGTCGAGAAGAAACTCGGTCGCGCGAAAGAACGCGCGGCGGTTGTTCACGTCAAGCCAGGAATAGGGCAGGGTTTCCGCCGACACCCGGCCATGCACGACGAACGGCAGCCCCAGATCGCGCAGCAGTGCGACGCGCGGATCGTCGATACGCGGGCCATGCACGATCAGGCCGTCCACCCGGCGGGTAACGGCCAGATCGCGGTAGACGCGCGCCTCGTCGTCGTCGCGCACCACCGACAGCATCATGTTGTAGCCCGCGTCGGCATAGGTCTCGCCCGCGCCGGCGATGAAATCGGCAAAGACCGGGTTGACCATCTCGTGCCGGGTCGAGGTGCCGATGACATGCCCGATGGCCATCGCGCGACCGGTGGCCAGACTGCGGGCGCGGGAATCGGGGCGATAGTCGTGCCGAAGTGCTGCGGCGACCACGCGCTTGCGGGTGTCCTCGCTGACGTCGGAATAACCGTTCAAGGCCCGGCTGACCGTGGTTTGCGACAGCCCCAGCTTGGCTGACAATTCCTTCAATCTCATGACAGCCCGGCTTCCAAAGCGCTTTTGTTGGGATGATGATATCGTGCTGCCAGAGGTCCGTCAAACCGATCACTCATTTGCAAATGCAGAAATTTTCCGCACGCGCAAAGCCTTATTACCCTACAATTCGGAGGTAGACAATTCTTGACGGAAGTCTATCCTTACGCGAGTGTGAAGCTAACCAAAGCGCTTTGGATATTCACCCTCAGCGTGTGGTGCAGCGACAATGGCACCGGACAATCCCGGGCCGAAACGGGAGGAATGACATGAACCGCCGCTTACTTGCGGGCGCCGCAGCGCTCGCCATCCTTGCAGGTTCCGCGCAGGCGCAAAACCTGGTGTTCCCGCCCGGCGAGGGCGATTTCAACTGGGCCAGTTTCGACGAATTCGCTGCCGCGAATGATCTGTCGGGCGAGACGATCAACGTCTTCGGCCCGTGGCGCGGCGACGATCAGCAGCTTGCCGAGAATTTCTTTGCCTATTTCGAACAGGCCACCGGCGCATCGGTGAACTATTCCTCGTCGGAAAGCTACGAACAGCAGATCGTCATCGACACCGAGGCGGGCAGCCCGCCCAACGTCGCGATCCTGCCGCAGCCCGGCCTAATCCAGAATCTGGTATCAAAAGGCTTTGTTGAACCGCTGGGTGACGAGACCAAGACCTGGCTGGCCGAAAACTACGCCGCCGGTGAAAGTTGGGTCGGTCTTGGCACCTATACCGGCCCCGACAGCACCGACCGGCTTTATGCGTTTCCCTTCAAGATCGACGTGAAATCGCTGGTCTGGTACAGCCCCGAGAATTTCGAGGATGCCGGATATGAGGTCCCCGAAACCATGGAGGATCTCAAGGCGCTGAACGATCAGATCGTCGCCGACGGCAGCACGCCCTGGTGCATCGGCCTGGGTTCGGGCGGCGCCACTGGCTGGCCCGCGACCGACTGGGTCGAGGACCTGATGCTGCGCACCCAGTCGCCCGAGGTCTATGACCAGTGGGTCGCCAACGAGATCCCGTTCAGCGATCCTGCCGTAGTCGGCGCGATCGAGGAGTTCGGCGCCTTTGCCCGCAACGACGCCTATGTCGCCGGTGGCGCCGGGGCCGTGGCCTCGACCGACTTCCGCGACAGCCCCAAGGGCCTCTTTGCCTCGCCGCCGCAATGCTACATGCACAAGCAGGCCTCGTTCATCCCTTCGTTCTTCCCCGAGGGCACGGAAATGGGCGTCGATGCCGATTTCTTCTATTTCCCGTCCTATGCGGGCAAGGATCTGGGCCAGCCGGTGCTGGGTGCCGGGACGCTGTTCTTCATCACCAAGGACAGCCCCGGATCGCAGGCGCTGATCGAGTTTCTCAAGACGCCCATCGCGCATGAGGTCTGGATGGCGCAGACCGGCTTTCTGACGCCGCATACCGGTGTGAACACCGATCTTTACGGCGATGCGACGCTGAAGAAGATGGGCGAGATCCTTCTGAATGCCACCACCTTCCGCTTCGACGGCTCCGACCTGATGCCTGCGGGCGTCGGTGCGGGCACGTTCTGGACCGGCATGGTCGATTATGCCGGTGGCAAGGATGCGGCCACCGTGGCGGGCGAGATTCAGTCCAGCTGGGACGCGCTGAAATAGGCGGCGAAGAAACAGGATAAGCCCGGGCGATCCAGACCCGCCCGGGCTTTGCCGAACACCACTGGCCGAAGGTCCGAACCTGGCCAAGTCAATGCGGGGAAACTGCCATGCATCCTGCACTTCAGGGGCTGCTGACGATCATCATCGGCGTCGGCGGCTGTATCGGATACTTCTATTTCTCGAATCAGTTCCTCGACAAGGTGCTGTTCCCTGCGCGCGGGGCCGACGCCGGGCGCAACATCAACCGCGCCAACCAGATACGGCCCTGGCTGTTCCTCTTCCCGGCCCTTGTCGCGCTGGGCCTCTACCTTGCCTATCCGGTTTTCGCCACGCTCTGGCTGTCGTTGACCGACCGCGATCAGGGCGGCGCCTTCGTCGGCCTTGCCAACTACACCCAGATGATGGCCGACCCGAAGTTTTGGGAGGCGATGCGCAACAACATGCTGTGGCTGATCGTGGTGCCCGCCGCCTCGACCGCACTCGGGCTGCTGGTCGCGCAACTGACCGACCGCATCGCCTGGGGCAATATCGCCAAATCGCTGGTCTTCATGCCGATGGCGATCTCGTTCGTCGGTGCGTCAGTGATCTGGAAGCTGATCTACGACACCCGCCCCGAGGATCAGGACCAGATCGGCGTGATGAACGCGGTCTGGCTGTCGTTCGAGGGTGGCGCCGGGTCGGTCGTTTTCCTGCAAATCTTGCCCGCATTCATCTTGCTGGCCTTTGCCGCCGTGGTGGCCTGGGTCGCCTGGCTGTTCGTCCGCCCGGCCTTCGCCACTGGCGGGGATCATCACTGGGCTCTCCTGCCGCTGCGTCTTCTGACCGGCGCCGGGGCGCTTTGGCTGATCTGGATGGCGCTGGCATCGACCCTGGGCCTCGTCACCGCCGATCTGCCCTATGGCCAGCCACAGACCTGGCTGACGCTGCCAATCTGGAACTCGTTCTTCCTGATGGTCGTGCTGATCTGGATCCAGACCGGCTTTGCCATGGTGATCTTATCGGCAGCCTTGCGCGGCGTGCCCGAGGACACCATCGAGGCCGCCATCGTCGACGGTGCGAACCCCTTGCAAATCTTCTTCAAGATCAAGGTGCCGCAGATCATGGGCACAATTGTCGTGGTGTGGACCACGATCACGCTGGTGGTGCTCAAGGTCTTCGACATCGTCCTGGCGATGACCAACGGCCAGTGGGGGACGCAGGTTCTGGCCAACTACATGTATGACAAGCTGTTCCGGTCGTTCGACTGGGGCGTCGGGTCGGCCAGCGCGATGGTGATCATGTTTCTGGTCCTGCCGATCCTGATCTGGAACGTGCGGACTGTCCGCCGCGAAATGCGTTGAGGGGGGCGGGGGGATATGAACACCATCGCCGGCAGAAAATCCGCCCTCAGCTGGGTAGTGCAGATCTCGGTCGTGTTGCTGGTCGCGGCCTGGCTGTTTCCGACCGTGGGACTGTTCGTCTCGTCGTTCCGCACCGCCGATCAGATTTCCACCAGCGGCTGGTGGTCGGCGCTGTCGACGCAGGAACGCCAGGTGCCTGCGATCCGCGTTGAGGGCGACGAGGAGTTGCGCGACGGCCACTATGTGATCGAGGGCGAGTTGTTTCCTGTGGCCGACGCTACGGTCGGCGCCTGGGGCACCAGTTCGCGCGAGCCGAATGCCTACGAGGCGGGGGCCATTGCCGATCTGGGCGACGGGGTCACGCTGACCGTATCCGACAGGGGACTTTTCGAGTTGTCTGGGCCGGAAAGTTTCGAAGGCCAGCGTCTGCCGCGCATCTTTTCGCTGGCCGAAACGCCGCCCGAATTCACGCTGGATAACTACGAAAACGTGCTCTTTTCCTCGACCGCCGCCGCAGGCATCGGCCAAAGCTTCATCAACACCCTGACGGTCGCGATCCCGGCGACGATCATCCCGATTCTGGTCGCGGCCTTTGCCGCCTATGCGCTGGCCTGGATGGAGTTTCCGGGTCGCGCGCTACTGGTCGCCGCCATCGTCGGCCTGCTGGTGGTGCCCTTGCAACTGGCGCTGATCCCGCTGTTGCAGTTCCACAACGCGGTCGGCATCGGCAAGGGCTATCTGGGCGTCTGGCTGGCGCATACCGGCTTTGGCCTGCCGCTGGCGATCTATCTTTTGCGCAACTATATGGTCGGCCTGCCGCGTGACATCATCGAGAATGCCAAGGTCGATGGCGCCACCGATTTCCAGATTTTCACAAAGATCGTGCTGCCGCTCAGCTTTCCGGCCCTCGCCTCGTTCGCGATCTTCCAGTTTCTCTGGACCTGGAACGACCTGCTGGTGGCGCTGGTATTTCTCGGCACCGATGATGAGACACTGGTGCTGACCGGGCGGCTGGTCAACCTTCTGGGTTCGCGCGGCGGCCAGTGGGAGATTCTGGCCACCTCGGCCTTCGTGTCCATCGCGGTGCCGGTCGCGGTGTTCTTCTTGATGCAGAGGTTCCTGGTGCGCGGGCTTCTGGCAGGTTCGGTAAAGTAAGGGAACGACATGCTGACGACGATGCAAGCCGATGCTGCGGTAACGCTGCCGACCGATCCCGACTGGTGGCGCGGGGTGGTGATCTATCAGATCTATCCGCGCAGCTATCAGGATTCCAACAGCGACGGCATCGGCGATCTGGGCGGCCTGATCCACCGGCTGCCGCATATCGCAGCACTCGGCGTCGATGCGATCTGGATATCGCCGTTCTTCCGCTCGCCGATGCTGGATTTCGGCTATGACGTGTCGGATTACCGCGACGTCGATCCGATGTTCGGCACGCTTGGCGATTTCGACGCGGTGGTGGCGCGCGCGCACGAGTTGGGGCTGCGCGTGCTGATCGATCTGGTGCTGAGCCACACCTCGGACCAGCACCCCTGGTTCAAGGAAAGCCGCGCCCACCGCGAGGGGCCAAAGGCCAACTGGTATGTCTGGGCCGATGCCAGACCCGATGGCACGCCGCCGAACAACTGGCTGTCGATCTTCGGCGGCTCGGCTTGGGCCTGGGATGGCGAGCGGATGCAGTATTACCTGCACAACTTCCTCAAGGAACAGCCCGACCTCAATTTCCACGACCCGCAGGTGCAGGACGAACTGCTGGCCGTGGCACGCTACTGGCTGGAACGCGGCGTCGACGGCTTTCGCCTCGATACGATCAACTTCTATTTCCATGACCAGAATTTGCGCGACAACCCGGCGCTGAAACCCGAAGAACGCGATTTCACCACCGCGCCCGAGGTCAATCCCTACAACTGGCAGGACCATCTCCATGACAAGTCGCGCCCCGAGAACCTTGCCTTCCTGAAACGACTCCGCGCGGTTCTGGACGATTTCACCGACCGCACAGTGGTGGGCGAGGTTGGCGATGCGCAGCGCGGCATGCAGCTTCAGGCCGCTTACACGGCGGGGACTGACAGGATGCACATGTGCTATGGCTTCGATTTCCTTGCCCCGCAGGCGCCCGACGGCAATCGCTTTAACGAGGTGCTGACGAATTATGAGACCGCCATCGGCGATGGCTGGGCCTGCTGGGCGTTCTCGAACCACGATGTCGCGCGCCACCCGTCGCGCTGGAACCTCGGCGAAGAGGCGATCCGGCTTTACGCCGCAGTGCTTTTGTCGCTGCGCGGCTCGGTCTGTCTCTATCAGGGAGAGGAGCTGGGTCTGACCGAGGCCTATGTCGCCTTCGAGGATCTGCAGGACCCCTACGGTATCGCCTTCTGGCCCAAGTTCCGTGGCCGCGATGGTTGCCGCACACCGATGCCCTGGGTGCAGGACAATGCCAATGGCGGGTTTTCCGATGCCAAACCCTGGCTGCCGGTGGCGGTCGAACATCTTGACCGCGCAGTTGCCCGGCAAGAGCGGCACGCCGATTCCACGCTGGCCTTCTACCGCGCGATGATTGCGTTCCGGCAGGCGCATCCCGCCTTCGCCAAGGGAACGCTGAAGATTGTCGAAGCGCGCGAGGATTACCTGTCGCTGATCCGCGAGCATGACGGCACGCGCATCTTCGCTGCCTTCAACCTGTCAGAGACCGCGACGGTGGCGCCGTTGCCCGCCGGGCAATGGCGCGCCCTCGACGATGCGCCGTTTCAGGTCGGGGCAGAGGGCAACATCATCACTTTGCCGCCCTGGCAGGCATATTTCGCGCAAAGCCCGTAACGACGAACGAGGAGAGACCACGATGGCCGGATTGAAGCTGATCGATGTCGCCAAGGCTTATGGCGAGGTCAGGGTCCTGTCGAACATCAACCTCGATGTAGCACCCGGCGAGCTTATCGTCTTCGTCGGGCCCTCGGGCTGCGGCAAGTCAACGCTCTTGCGGATGATCGCCGGGCTGGAAAAGATCACCGGCGGCACGCTTGAGATCGACGGCATCCGGGTGAACGACGTGCCGCCCGCGCAGCGCGGCATCGCGATGGTGTTCCAAAGCTACGCGCTTTATCCGCATATGACGGTGCGCGACAACATGTCGTTTGCGCTGAAGATCGCCAAGCAAAGCCCTGCCGAGATCGACGCGGCGGTGACCAAGGCCGCGAAGATATTGCAGCTTGAACCCTATCTCGACCGCCTTCCGAAGGCGCTGTCGGGCGGTCAGCGGCAGCGCGTCGCCATCGGCCGCGCCATCGTGCGCGACCCAAAAGTGTTCCTTTTCGACGAGCCGTTGTCGAACCTCGACGCCGCGCTGCGGGTCGCCACAAGGATCGAGATCGCGCAGCTGAAGGAATCGATGCCCGACCGCACGATGATCTACGTCACACACGATCAGGTCGAGGCGATGACGCTGGCCACCCGGATCGTCGTTCTGGCCGGTGGCGGCATCGCCCAGGTCGGCACGCCCCTGGACCTTTACGAGCGGCCCGAGACCGAGTTCGTGGCGCAGTTCATCGGCTCGCCTGCGATGAACCTTTTCGATGGCCAGATCACCGGAACCGGCGAGATGACCACCGTCGCGCTTGCCGGAGGCGGCACCGCCTCTGCGTCGATCCCAACCACCGCGGCCGACATTGGCCAAAAGGTGCGCGTCGGTGCGCGCCCCGAAGACTTGATCGAGACCGATGGTGACAGCTACCTCTACCGTGGCCATGTCGATTTCGTCGAGGCGTTGGGCGAGGTGACGGTGCTCTATTTCAAGACGACAGGCGACGCGCCTGCGGTGCTGGCCAAGCTGCCCGGCATCCATGCCGATCTGAAGAAGAAAGAGGTCCGCCTGAACGCCGCTCCCGGCAAGGTGCATCTGTTCGCGAACGGGCGGTCGCTGCTCTATCGGTGAACGAGGCCTCCAAGCACCCAGCCCGGAACAGCCGCGCATCCGGCCCGGGCAGCGGCTGACCGCCCCGTCACGCCTTAGGCGTGCCTATGACACGACGGTCAGCCGCTACGGTGCCGTTGGCGCGACGATTGACGTCGGACGGGGCTGAACCATAAAGCGCAGACCGTTGCCGTTGCTGCGGCTACCCGCGGTCAGCCGCTGCCCTCCGAAGCGCCAGAAACCAAAGCTCACTCCGCCGCGATGGTGATCACCGGCTCCATCCCGTCCAGCAGCTCGCGCGACAGGTGGCATTTCACCTCATGCCCGGTGGTGATCTTGACCATCGGCGGCACCTCGGTCTCGCACAGGTTGCCCGGCACCTGAGACTTCCAGCCGCAGCGGGTCTGGAACGGGCAACCGGGCGGCGGGTTCATCGCTGACGGGATATCGCCTTCCAGTACGATCCGCTTTTTCTTGACCCGCGTGTCGGCGATGGGCACCGCCGACAGCAGCGCTTCGGTGTAGGGGTGATAGGGCGGCGAAAATACCTGATCGGTGGTACCGATCTCGACGACATGGCCCAGATACATCACCATCACCCGGTCGGCGAGATAGCGCACGATGGAAAGGTCGTGGCTGATGAACAACAGCGTCATGCCGTTCTTGCGCTGAATCTCCATCAAAAGGTCGGTGACCGCCGCCTGCACCGATACATCCAGCGCCGAGACCGGCTCATCCGCGACCACGATCTTGGCACC
>JBBKVJ010000369.1:0-16720 GCA_037968375.1 Paracoccaceae bacterium
ATCGCAGACCGATCCGGGGCGCTGCGGGCACAGGTTGCCGCGGCCTGCGACGCGGGCCGCGGCACGCCGATGTCGGCGGAATGGATGAGCCGCTGTATCTCGGATGTCATGGACGTCAGTGCCGTGGCCTTCACCGAGCTTGGCCTGTTGCCGCAGCATATGTCCCTGAAAGGCCCGAACCGCCTGTTCTCGAACGTCCATGCCGGTGGCCTGGGCTGGGCCATGCCTGCTGCACTGGGCGCACAACTGGCGCATCCCGACCGGTTGATCATCGCCTGTATCGGCGACGGGTCATACATGTTCGCCAACCCCGTGGCCTGCCACCAGATAGCCGAGGCCCTTGGCCTGCCGATCCTGACCATCGTCAAGAACAACGCGATGTGGAACGCGGTGCGCCGGTCGGTGATCCGGTCCTACCCCGACGGCGCTGCGGCGCGGATGAACGAGATCCCGCTGACCTCGCTGCAACCGTTGCCCGATTTCGCCACCATCGCCCGTGCCAGCCGTGCCCATGCCGAACGGGTCGAACGCGGCGAAGACCTGCCCGCCGCGCTGGCGCGTGCCCTGGAAGTGATCCGCAGCGAACGGCGGCAGGTCCTGCTGGACCTCAACGTCGCCGCGACGGATACGCATTGATGGATTACGCCGGGATCGCCTTGGCCGTAGCCGCCCTCGCCGCAGGCGGGGTGCTGAAAGGCGCCGTCGGGGCCGGATCGCCGATCCTTGCCGTGCCGATCCTGGCGCTGTTGTACGATGTGCCGACGGCGGTTGCGATCTTCACGATGCCGAACATCCTGTCGAACCTCTGGCAGGGCTGGGCCTACCGCGCGCACCGGATCTCGCCCCGGTTCCTCTGGACCTTCGCGGGGGCCGGTGCGGTGGGGGCCGGGTTGGGATCGATCATTCTGGCAGTGCTGAAGGGTGACCTGCTGCTGGCGATCGTGGCTGGCGTTGTCTTCATCTATATCGGCGTCCGCCTGGCAAAACCCGACTGGGTGCTTGGCCGGGCGCAAGGCCAGCGACTGGCCGGGGTTGCCGGTTTCGTTGGCGGTGTGATGCAGGGCGCGGGCGGCATTTCGGCGCCGGTGTCGGTGACGTTCCTCAACGCCATGCGACTTGAGCGGGCCGAGTTTATCGCCACCATCTCGGTCTTCTTCGTCGCGATGGCGGTGGTTCAGATACCGGCGCTCTGGTCACTTGGCATACTGACGCCGGAACGTATCGGCCTCAGTTTTCTGGCCGCTGTACCGCTTTTTGGGGCAATGCCGCTGGGCGCCTGGCTGGCGCGTCACATATCGCGGGAAAAATTCGACCGGATCATCCTGTGGCTTCTCGCCGCGATCGCGCTGCGGCTGCTTTACGGCGCTTTGGCGTGACCGGCAGAGAGATACAAGTTGATGCGATGGAGGAGGACACCGCGATGACCAATACCGCCCCCGCTGTGGAACTCAGCGACGCCGAAGCCGAGGTCGGTCTGCCCAAGATCGGCGACCTGACGCGGTATGACGCGTTGATGCAGGTGGTGCGCAACCGGGTGACGGTGCGCAAGTTCGACCCCGATTTCGTCGTGCCGGACGCACATCACGAACTCATCCTCGAGGCGGCGCGGCATGGGCCATCGGGCGCCAATTCGCAGCCGTGGCAGTTTATCGTGATCCGCGATGCGGCTGTGAAACAGAAGATCGCCGATTATTTCGTCACCGAACAGCGGTTCCGCGCCAAGGCCAAGATGAGATTTCCGACGCCGAATTTCCGGGGTCTGGCCACCGCGCCCGGCTTTGTCGTGGTCTGTTCCGACATGCGCTGGGTCAGTGCCTTCCCGGTTCTGAACGACGGCTCGGACCTTGACCGGATGTACAAGGAAAATGCCGAGCGCATCTTGCTGCAATCGGTGGCGGCGGCGACGATGTCGGCACATCTGGCGGCGGCGGCGCTTGGCTACAACGTCTGGTGGGTCACGGCGATTGGTCAGGAAGAGGCGCAAGCCACCATGCGGCCGCTTCTGGGAATTCCCGATGAGATTTCGGTGCTGGATATCTTTCTGTTCGGGCCGCCAGCCGCAAAGCCCTACAAGCGGTGGCGTCGTCCGCCCGAAAAGATTTTGCATTGGGATCGCTACAACGCCGCGCATTTCATGACCGATGACGCGCTTGAGGACTGGATCAAGACCCGCCGACACCGGGTGATGTACAAGGACGCCTCGAAGATCGACTGATGAGGGTTGGCCAGTTTCCCCGGCTACAGGGGGGCGGCCGCTGCGAGACCCGATGAACGGAAACCGCGAAAGGAAAGCGAATGCCAAGCCTGTCCGATGTGATCGCCAGCCACAAGAACCCGGTCGAGATGCTGCGCAACTCGAAGGTCGGAATGTATGTCTACCCAGTGGTGGCGCCCGAATACACCAACTGGCGCGACGAACAGCGCGCCTGGCGCGATACTGCGGTGCTCTATGATCAGTGTCATCACATGGACGAGGTGATCATCGAGGGGCCGGATGCCGAGGCGTTCCTGGCCCATGTCGGGATCAACAGCTTTGCCGGTTTCGGCGCCAACCGGGCCAAGCATTTCGTGCCCGTCACGCCGCGCGGCCATGTGATCGGCGACATGATCATGTTCCGCGAGCGCGCCGACAAGTTCATCCTCGTCGGCCGCGCGCCAACCGCAAATTGGGTGAAGTTCCAGCAGGCCATCGGCAGTTGGAAGGTACGGCTGATCCACGATCCGCGCTCGGATTCACGGCCCGATGGCAAGGCGGTTTACCGCACCCATTACCGGTTCCAGATTCAGGGCCCCGATGCCGACAAGATTTTCACCAGGATCAACGGCGGCCCGGTGCCCGAGGTGAAATTCTTCCATGTGGAACCGATCAACATCGGCTCCAAGCGGGTGCAGGCTTTGCGCCACGGCATGGCCGGCGCGCCGGGGCTGGAGGTTTGGGGGCCTTATGCCGACAAGCCCTATATCCAGTCGACTATCCTGCAGGCCGCGCGCGACGTCGGCGTCGATCTGCGTCAGGTTGGCAGCCGCGCCTATTCCACGAATACGGTCGAATCCGGCTGGATCCCCTCGCCCCTGCCCGGCATCTACACCGGCGACGGCATGATGCAGGACTACCGCGACTGGCTGGGAGCGGACGCCTACGAGGCGGCGGGGGCTATCGGCGGCAGCTATGTGTCGGACGATATCGAGGATTATTACGTCAACCCGTTCGAGCTGGGCTATGGTTTTTACATCGGCTGGAAGAAGGATGATTTCATCGGCAAATCCGCCCTGACCAAGATGAAGGACGGCCCGAACCGCAAGAAGGTGACGTTTGAGTGGAATGCCGAAGATGTCGTTAAGGTCATCGCTTCGGCGTTCGAACCCGGCAAGGTGCCTTACAAATGGATCGACTTCCCGCAACCGAACTATGCGTCGACTTCGGCCGACATGGTGATGCACGAGGGCAAGATGGTCGGCATGTCGATGTTCAACGGCTACAGCTACAACGAACGCGCGGTGCTGTCGCTGGGCGTGGTCGACGCTAGTGTGTCGGAAGGCGATGTCCTGACGCTGAAATGGGGCGAACCCGAGACCACCGGCAAGACCTCGACCGAGGCGCACCGGCAGGCCGATATCCGGGTCCGCGTGGCGCCGACGCCATATGCCGCCGAGGCGCGTACGAACTATGCCGACAGCTGGCGCACGAAGGCGACATCGTAGAAATCAGATGCGTTTGATGGACGAACACGGTTAAATGCAATCCAAGAGGGTCCGGGACAGGGTCCGCAAAGACGTAACGGCCACCCAAAAGGGCGCCGGGGAAAAACGGGAGGAAACGTAAATGACCATCAGAACCACGATTCTGGCTGCCGCACTGGCACTGGCCGCAGCACCGACACTGGCACAGGAGCTGAAGTTTGCCTCGTTCACGCCGCCGTTCCACACCGTCACGGCATCGGTGATCGACAAATTGAACGCCGATCTGCTGGCGGCGAGCGGCGGCACGATGACGGTGCGCGCCTTCCATGGTGGCGAATTGGGCGCCGGACCGGTCGAGCAATACGTGCGCGCCGTGCAGGGTGTCGCCGAAATCACCTGGGGGCTGCCGGGCTATACCTCGTCGCAGTTCCAAAAGACGATGATCGTCGAACTGCCGGGTGCGGTGCCCGAGGGCAAGACCGGTTACGACGCCATCTGGGACGCTTACGGCGAACATCTGGCGGGCGAGTTTCCGGGCACAGTGCCGCTGGCGCTCTGGACCTCGGAACCGAATATCATGATCATGAAAGACAAGGTGATCCGTACGCCGGCCGACCTTGCCGGACTGAAGATCCGCGTCGCCGGTGCCACCGCCGCCGAAGTGGCGACAGCACTTGGGGCGACCCCGGTGCAGATGCCGATCAACCAGGTTTATAACGCGCTTCAGACCGGGCTGATCGACGGCGTTTTCACCGGGTCGAGCACGCTGTCGGATTTCAAGCTGGATGAGGTTGCCGCCAGCTTTACCATCGGCGCTCCGTTGGGCCGCCTGTCTTTCTTCGCGGTGATGAACAAGGGCGCCTATGACGGTCTGTCCGCCGAAGCCAAGGCCGCCCTGGACGGTGCCATCGGTCGCAGCCTGTCGCAAAGTGCCGAAGAGGCCTGGAACGCCACGGGCGAGTCCGGTGTCGCACTGGCGCGCACGACGGGCGACAATACCTTTACCGATCTTACCGCCGAAGAAATCGCCGCGTTCGATGCGATCACCGGCCCGGTGCGCGATACCTATGTCGCGTCGGTCGGTGGTGAAGCGGCGCTGGCCGCGATGCTGGCCGACTAGGGTCTGTGGGTCCAGTTCGATCCCTCGCGGACAGGCTGATCGGCCTGTCCGCTGCGATTGGCGCGTTGGGTATTCTGGCCGAGGTCGGGATCATCCTTGTCGATGTCATCGGCCGCGCCTTCGGCAAACCGCTTTACGGCTCGCAGGACCTGACCACGATGGCCATGGTGATCCTGGTCTTCGGTGGTATGGCGCTGTGCGACCGGATGGGCGGCCATATCGCCGTGGATATTCTGGAACGCTACTTTCCGGACCGGTTGAACCGCCTGATCGACGCGGTCTCGGCCCTGCTGGGTGCGGTGATCTTCGTCACGCTGGCCTGGGCGGTCTATGACAGCGCGAAAATCTCGGTGATGCTGAACCTTTCGACCAACCTTCTGACCTTGCCCAAGGCGTGGTTTCAATACGCAGTATGCGGCTTTGCGCTGCTGACCGCCTTCGGCATGACGTTGCGCGCCATCGAACTGACCCAAGGCAGCCGCGATGTACGCCACCAGAAGACCTCGCTTTGATGAGTGCCGCCGCAACTGGCCTGGCCGGGATCGTCATCCTGCTGGTGCTGCTGCTGATCCGTATCCCGGTGGCCTTTGCCATGTTCGTCGTCGGCTTCTTCGGCATCGCCGTCCTGAACGGTCTCTATTCGGCCACCAGCCTGCTGGCCTCAGAGGCGTTCACGCTGGCCTCGTCGCCGGAACTGGTCGTGGTGCCGCTGTTCATCTTGATGGGCAATGTCGCCTCGGCCACGGGGATGAGCCGCAGGCTTTATGACGCCGCCTATGCCGTCATCGGCTCGGTGCGGGGCGGGCTTGCCTCGGCCACGGTGCTGGGCTGCGGCGGGTTTGCCGCTCTTTCAGGCTCATCCGTCGCCTCGGCGCTGACCATGGGCAAGGTCGCACTGGGAGAGATGGACCGCTTCAATTATGACCCGCGCCTTTCAACCGGCGTGGTCGCGGCAGGTGGCACGCTGGGCATCCTGATCCCGCCCTCGACCGGCTTTGTGATCTACGCGATCCTGACCGAGCAATCCATCGGGCGGCTGTTTCTGGCGGGCGTGTTTCCGGGCCTCATGCTGCTGGCGCTGTTCATTCTGGCCGTCACGGTGTTGTGCTGGCTACGCCCCGCCTATGGCCCCGCCGGGCCTTCCACCACCCTTACCCAGAAACTTCACGCCATCGCAGGCGCAGGCCCGATTGTCGCGGTCATCTTGCTGACCATCGGCGGCATCTACGGCGGCTTTTTCTCGCCGGTCGAGGCGGCAGCGGTCGGCGCCGGCGCCGTGATTCTGATTGGCGCCATCGCCCGCAGCCTCAGCCTGACCGATCTATGGGCCTCGGCCAAGGATAGTGTGGTGACCACCGCCACGGTCATGCTGATCCTGATCGCGGCGCACATGATCAATCCGTTCCTGGCGCTCAGCGGTATTCCGACCGTCGTGGGGCAGTTCATCACTGCGCTCGATCTGTCGGTCACCGGTGTCCTGCTTCTGATCCTTGTGGTCTATCTGGTTCTCGGCTGTTTTCTTGAAGGCTTCGCGATGCTGGTCCTGACCCTGCCGATCTTCTTTCCGATCGTGCTGGAGCTTGGCATCGACCCGATCTGGTTTGGTGTGCTGGTCGTCCTGTCGCTGGAGATGGGCCTGATCTCGCCGCCTGTGGGTCTTAACGTCTTCATCGTCAAATCGGTGGCGCCACAGGTGCCTCTGGGGGACATTTTCCGGGGTGTCGCGCCATTCTGGGCGATGATGTTTCTGGCGCTGCTAATCCTGATCGCGTTCCCGCAGATTTCGCTGTTTCTGCCCAACACGATGTTCAACTGAGGCGAGGGCGCAAAAAACCGCAGCGGCTGCCAGGCGCGCTGCCCTCGATTTCGGGCTTGGTGCATCGCGAAGACGTCACTCGCGCTCAGGCCCCTTGCAAGCCGCGCTGAACCCGGTTCCTACTGCCGCACATGACACTCCGCTTTTTCTCCGACAAGAACCGCCCGGTGCATCTGGGTCCTTATCCGCTTGAGCGGTTTGCGCGCGGGCCGATGCCTGATCTGGGCGCCGCACCGGCCTTTGCGCCGCTGTCGTTCCGCCGCCCTGACACGCCCGAGGCCATCGTCAATGCGATGGGCGAATATCAGGCGATGATGGATGCAATCCGCGACGGACTGGTGAACCGCGCGCAGGCGGACATCCCCGCTGATCCGGCGGCACGCGCGCAGCATCTGAAATCCTTCGGTTATTTTTCTGACGCCGCAATGGTTGGGATCGGGCCGGTGCCTAAGGCCACGGTTCTGGCCACCCCCGCCCGCAACCCCGAGATCGACCGGCTGGCTAAGGACCTGCGCACCCGCCAGACCACGACGCTGGCCTCGGGTATCGATGTCATCATGGCCGAGCTCAAGGAATCGATGGAGGCGCCGCCCTCGACGATCGACGGCCACCACACCGCGCTGGTGTTCCTCTATGCAGAACCGCGCCCGCCGCGCACGGGCGAACCCGGCATCGACTGGCTAAGCGATGCGACGCGCCATGCTGCGGCACTGAGGGCCGCCGAAACGGCGGTGGTTCTGGCAAACTACATCCGTCTGCTGGGTTTCGACGCAAAGGCGCACACTGCGACCAGTTCTGACGTCGATCTTGGGCGGCTGGCGATTGCGGCAGGGCTGGCCAGCGTCGAGGACGGCAAGATCACCGCCCCCTATATCGGCACAGGTTTTGGCCTTGCCGTACTGACGACGACGATGGATCTGGCCCACGACAAGCCGTTGCTGCCGATGCGCGACCAGCCGAGGTTTCGCACCCACGGCCCGGCCTGGTGGTTGGGCGCGGGGTTTCGCAAAAGTGCGCTGAACGGCGACCCCTATGCCAAGCGCGAATTCCACCAGGGCGCGCATCCGTTCGAAACGCTGAAACGCGTCGATACCCCCACCACCTATATCGACGAGGCCCGTGTCGCGCGGGTGCCGAAACGCGCCGACATGTTCGCCCGCGCGCAGTTCGGCGATATGGGCAAGACCCTGCAACAGAACGCGGCGGGCGGTTATTACGCCCGCAAATCCGCGCCCTCGATGGCCCAGCGCCGGATGCTGGGGGCTTTCGTGCTGTTGCAGGAGGGCCCGGTGACGGATAGGCCGAAACCGACGGACGCCGCGCGCAACGCCCTCAACATCAAGGCGACCAGCTACTTTCTGGGCATCGACGCGGTCGGCATCAGCCGGTGCCCGGACTGGACCTGGTATTCGCACGACGCCACCGGCGTGCCGATCAATCCGACCCACGATCAGGCGATCAGTATGATCGTCGATCAGGGCTATGAGACGATGGAAGGCTCGTCCGGCGACGACTGGATAGCTGTTGCGCAGTCGATGCGCGCCTATCTCAGATTCTCGCTGCTCGGCGGCGTCATCGCCAAGCAGATCCGCAACCTTGGCTATTCTGCCAAGGCGCATACCGTGCTCGATGGCGAAGTCCTGCAGCCGCCCTTGCTGCTTCTCTCCGGCCTGGGCGAGGTCAGCCGGATCGGCGAGGTGATCCTCAATCCGTTCCTCGGGCCGCGCCTGAAATCCGGCGTGGTGACGACCGACATGCCGATGGCGCATGACCGGCCTATCGACTTCGGCCTGCAGAAATTTTGCGAGAGCTGCAACAAATGCGCCCGCGAATGCCCGTCGGGTGCGATCACCGCCGGGCCGAAACTGATGTTCAACGGCTATGAGATCTGGAAATCCGACAGCCAGAAATGCACCACCTACCGGATCACCACCGCAGGCGGCGCGATGTGCGGGCGCTGCATGAAGACCTGCCCGTGGAATCTGGAAGGCCTGTTTGCCGAAAAGCCGTTCCGCTGGGCGGCGATGAACATCCCCGCCGCCGCACCTGTGCTGGCGCGGCTGGACGATGCCGTCGGCAACGGCGGGCTGAATCCGATCAAAAAATGGTGGTGGGATATCGAGTTGTACGAGGACGGCGGCTATCGCCCTGCCCGCGAACCGGTGAACGCGCGCGACCTGCAAACCGACCTCGACCTGAAATACGAGGACCAGACGCTGGCCGTCTATCCCGCCCCCCTTGCGCCGCATCCTTACCCCTACCCGTTCCACATGGACCGCGAAGCGGGGATCGAGGCCTATCAGGCGATGATCACTGCCGAGGAATATCGCAACCGGTTGGCGCGGGGCGACGAAAGTGCCGTGCACCGCTATTCGGCGGCGGGCGAAAGTCCGGTGATCCGGGTCGAGGTGTCGAAGGTCGATCACATGTCGGGCGGCGTCACCAAGTACGAGTTCCGCGCCATCGATGGCAGTGACCTGCCCGAATGGCAGGCCGGCGCGCATCTCGATATCGTCGTGGCGCCCGAGTTTCTGCGGCAATACTCGATGTCAGGCGATCCCGCCGACCGGTCGGTCTATCAGATCGGCGTCCTGTGCGAGGACGGCGGCAGGGGCGGCTCGAAGCTGCTGCACCGGATATTTTCGGAAAGTCGCAAGGTCTTTGTCTCGCGCCCGATCAACCATTTCCCGCTGGATGAAACCGCCACCAGAACCTTTCTGATGGGCGGTGGCATCGGCATCACCCCGATGATCGCGATGGCGCATCGGCTGCACGCCATCAGGGCTGCGTTTCAGATGCATTACTCGGTCAAGTCGCGCGATGCGGCGGGCTATCTGGACGATCTGGCGGCGGTGCCGTGGAAAGACCAGGTGACCCTGCATGTCTCGAGCGAAGGCACGCGGTGCGATCTGGACAGCACGCTTGGCGCCTACAAGCCCGGTCACCATGTCTATACCTGCGGCCCCGAACGCTACATGACGGGCGTGGTCGACGCGGCCGAGCGCATGGGTTTTCCCGATGAGGCCCGGCATCTGGAATACTTCTCGGTGCCCGAGGTGCCGGATTACGTCAACCACCCGTTCACCCTGCGGCTGGCGCGGTCGGGCAAGGACCTGCAGGTTCCGGCAGACAAATCCGCCGCCGATGTCCTGATCGCGGACGGCTACCCGATCGACCTCAAATGTTCGGACGGGCTTTGTGGCGTCTGCAAATGTGGGCTGGTCTCGGGCGCCGTCGAGCATCGCGACTTCGTCTTGTCGAAATCGCAGCGGGGCGACGCGATCATCCTCTGTCAGTCGCGTGCCGCAGAACCCGATGGTATGGTCGAGATTGACCTCTGACTGTCAGGCCCGGCCAACGGAATGCCCAAAAAACCCAATCGGTTAGCATTCCGACTGACCTCAAACCGGCCTCATTCCCCGCAAAACGGGCCTTAATGTTGCCGATATTATGTGGAGTCTCTGGGCGCATATCTACCAATCCGCAAGCGACCGGATTTCAGAGACGGTCGCACGCTACGCACTCTAGGTAAACATGGCGATTTCATTCCACCTGCCGCGGTTTTCGTTGGCTCTCGCAGTCTCGGCACTGGCCCTGGCAAGCCCTGCCGTTGCCCAGGAGGTTACCCTCAAGGGTATCGACAGCCCACTTAACATCACGGGCACGCTGCTGTCGGCCGCCGCTGGCCGGTTCGTTGTCCGCACCGCAATCGGTGAGTTCGAAATCGAGCAAGCGCTGGTCACCTGCGAAGGCGAGGCCTGTCCGCAGGTGCGCGACATCGTGTATGACCTCAACCTGGCAGGCGAGGGCGACGTCGCCGAGGTTCTGATCCCGATCCTGGCGGAAGGCTTTGCCTCGACGCTTGACGCAGAAACCATCCTGCTTGATGCCAACGGCAACCCGCTTGATGCCGAAACTGCGGTCGCCGAACTTGGCGAAGGCGGCAAGATAGACATCGAGATCGTAGACTATGATGGCGAAGAGCTTGCCAACTTCGGCATCGTCGAGGCCGAGGGCCAGCCCGCTTATGAGATGCTGGTCTCAGGTGAAGCGCCGATCTTCTTTTCGGACAGCCGCGCCAACCGTCGCGAACGCGACTTCGTCAAGGACAACGGCGCCGGCGATCTGAACGCCTACGAACAGGACCACGTCATCGCAGTCGAAGGCTTCGCCGTCGTTGTGAACCCCAAGAACGCGCTCGGCGCCGTCACCGTTCAGCAGGTCGCCGATGTCTCCCAGCGCGCCTGAAGGTTGGTCAGCAGCACCTGCACCGCGACGCTATGTTCTTTCTCTAGCTCGGTCCCAGGCTCGCCGTGCAGCAGAAGATCCAGATGCCGGTTCACCTCTTCGAACGCGGTCTCGAGGATCGCCTTCGACTGTTCCGCCTCATAGCCCAGCTTGATCGCGGCCGCCTCAGTCAGCAGTGTCTCGTTCAGGATATGAAGGTCATCGACCAGTTCGATCTTCCGCTTGGTTGCCGCTTCTGTGATCTTCTAGGCCTCGGCGGTGGTGCCGCTGGCGCCGATGGCGATTGCGATAGTCCCGAGAAGGAAGGTCCGTCTGGACTGTGCAAGACAGGATTTAAGCTTTGGGGAACCTTTCCAACTCAGCAGCATTTACTGCCATTTCGGTAGCAAGCGATCATGGCCAGATAAAGACCCGAAGGCGGTGCAACAGGCATCGCGAAAGGTCTTGCTTTCCGAACTCGGTCCGTTCAGCATTTCAGGCGATTGCGTTCGTCCCGACGAGGTCAGCGGAACCACCGGTGCAGGCACACGCAACCATAGATTGTGCGTTTGAATCTACAGTCTCCATAAGTTGCGCCCGGTATATCTCCAGAACTTCGGCCAATCCGGCCGGTTTTCCACCATTTCTGGCAAAATCCATTGATCTCAACAGCCTGCAAACTCCCACCGGTCATCACATTCGGGACTTTCTGGCACCAAGTGCCATATTGTTGGCCTGTTTCGAACAATAAATTGTTTTCCTCCATTGTCATATGGTTAGTGCTTGACGCTGGCCCGGGTGGGCGAGTCGTGCAGGTTAAAAGGAAACGGGTTTATCATGGCGCAAATTCGCCAGGCGGACGATGAAGACGAACTGGTTGTTGACGAACTGAAGCCCGGCACAAAGCTGCTTCAGGGTCAGTACACGATCGAAAAGTTCATCAATGCCGGTGGCTTTGGCATCACCTACCTTGCCAAGAACAGCCTGGACCGCGAAGTGGTCATCAAGGAATGTTTCCCGGGATCGTTTTGCCGCCGCACCCAGAATATGGTGACCGCACGGTCACGGGCGCACCAGTCGCAGTTCAGCCAGATCGTCAAGCTGTTCGCGCAAGAGGCGAAAAGTCTGTCGCGGCTGGTCCATCCCAATATCGTCGGCGTCCATCAGGTGTTTGAGGATAACGACACCGCCTATATGGCGATCGATTTCGTCGATGGCCGCGACCTACTCGAGATCATCGAGAAAGAGCGCGATACCCTCCCCCCGCCACGGATCATCTCGATGGTGAAAAAGCTTCTGGGTGCAGTCGCCTTCATCCATGACAACGGTATGCTGCACCGGGATATCTCGCCCGATAACATCTTGATGACGCAGACCGGCAATCCGATCCTGATCGATTTCGGCGCGGCCCGGCAACAGGCCACCAAGATCGGCGGCAAGGCGCTGTCCGCACTGCGCGTGGTCAAGGATGGCTATTCCCCACACGAATTCTACGTCACCGGAAGCGTGCAGAATGCGTCAAGCGATCTCTATGCGCTTGCCGCGACGTTTTATCATGTCATCACCGGCCACCCGCCGCCCGACAGCCAGACCCGACTGGTGGCCATCGCGGAAGGCGGCGAGGATCCCTATGTGCCGCTTGCCGGACGCTACGACGAGTATCCCGAGGCGTTTCTCGCGGCGATGGATACCGCCGTTCGGGTGCTTCCCAAGGACCGTATCGCCAGCGCGCGGGACTGGTTGAATCTGATCGCTACGAAGCCGGAGTTGAAGGTCGTTCCGCTGAATGCCGAAACCGGGGTTATCGGCAAGGCGTCCGCTGGTGGCACGAGGGACGACACTGCGACCGAAGCAGGACCGACCGGGTCCGAAGCAGCGGACGCCTCCGCCGCGACGTCGGGCAGCGGACGCAAGGGTATGATGATCATGGCGGCAGCCGTCGTCGCGGCGGGCGCCGGGTTTATGTTTCTGTCCTCCGGGGAAAATACGGATACCACTGCCGTCAACGCGGTACCGGCAGTCGCCAGCGCCGCCCCTGCCCCCGAGTCCGTTTCGGAACCGCAAACCGAGATCGCCGCCAGCGAAGACGTGACGGATGTCGCGCCGACCGTGGTCGCCGATGACGTGGTCGAACCTGAAGTCGGGGATGCGGGGTCATCCGTTTTTGAGACCGAAGTCGCGGCGGTTGCAGAAGAAGCGCCGCCGCCCGAGGCTGAAGTCGAGTCCGAAGTCGCGGCCGAAACCGCCCCGGAAACCGCGACACCGGATGCTGCAGGCCCCGCGCTGGCCGAGTCTGAGCCAGAGGTCGCGGCTTTGCCCGAAACCGAACCTGAACCCGAACCCGCACCCGAGCCGGAAGTCGTCGTCGCCACGGCGCCCGAGCCCGAACCCGACCCCAGCGTTCTCAGCCAGCAAGTAACGTCGGCGGTCTGGGAAGTCACGCTGCCCTTCCGGACATTGCCGGCTTCGGCGGGCGGTCAGTTTCCGCAGATTTCAGACGTTGTGCCCCTGCCCGGCGATCCGCCGGCGAACGACTGGATCGTCGAAGGCGCGGTGATCTATGCTGTCGATGGCAACTGGGTGACCGACGAAGCCTCGATCCGCGACCAGATTGCACGGGATGCCGAATTCGGAGGCGATCAATTCGTCTTTGCCCCGGCGCGGATCAAGACCGATCCCACTTCGCCCTTCAAGGAAGTCACGCTGGCCGCGGCAGCGGTCAACCACGTGACCCTGGCCAACGGCTTCGAACTGACAACCAAAGCTGTCGATAGCCTGTGGGAAGTCATCGTGACAAAGGTGCCCGAAGGCTCGGACAGCGGGCTTCGCGTGGGCGACCTGCTGGTCGCCGAACTGCAGTCCGGGACTGATCTTAATGCCGCCAACAATGCCTTCGAGGTGATGTTGACCAACATTGCACGGGCGCGTTGGCCGCAGGCGATCTTTTCGGTCGAGCGCGACGGTGAAATACTTGAGGCGATGATGCCACTGGCAAAGAGGAAATAGGGATGGTCGCGGGCAGCCTCTCATCGGCCCGGACCGACCTGGCCGTAGCCGGGGGCGCCGTATGCGAGCCTGCCATTGCACCGGCAGGCGAACTCGCCTTAAAGATGAAGAACCCCGGCGCCCTGTTCCGGATGCCGCACAGGATCATGGGCAGAGCGGCCGGTCCACCAGGGATCGGGATCGGGTCTGGAAATGGATGATCGGAAAATGTCTGTGATGCAAAGGCTGCGAGCGATCCGCGAAAGAATCGCCACTCAGGTGGGTGAGGATATCCACCCGGCTGAAGGTCTGGAAGTTTCTGGGAATGCAGGGGCCCACGAAGACCGCGACAATGTCCGCGCGCTTCACGGCGGGGACACGGCAACCGGGGCGGTTCAGAAACAGGCGCCGGCAAGCATGTGGGACATGGTCCACGATACCGATCCGGACATCGACGCCGATCCGCGGGCCAATGCCGAGGGCGTTGACGAAAAGCCGCCGCTGGAACAGACGCTGGCCAAATTGCGCAGCCTCGACTCGGCGGATGCCGAACCTCCGGCTGGCGCAAAAATTGCAGCCCATGACGCTGCCCCGGTGCAACCTGCCGTTGCGCCCGTGGCTGAGACCGCCCCCGCTTTGGCAGTGCCGGTCAGCTACCCCGTCGCTGCGGCTTCAGCAGCCTCCTCCGAGGCGCGTAGCGATAACGCGCCTGCCGAAACACCCGACGACAAGCAGCAGCGCCGCACCGGTCGCGTCAAGACCCGGCTTCTGGGCTTCGAACATGCCTCCGGCAAGACCGTCGACGTCTTCGAGAAAGCCGATGAAGCTCCCGCAGCTCAAAGTATGCGATTTCCAGTGGGCTGGATGGTCATCGTCGAGGGCCCCGGCCTTGGCACCGCGATTGCACTGCAGACCGGCGTCTCGCAGATTGGTCGCGATGAGGACCAGGCGATACAGCTTGATTTCGGCGATACTAGCGTGTCGCGCGCCAACCATGCCGCGATGGCGTTCGACGAGGAGGAACGCGCCTTTTTCATCGGGCACGGTGGCAAGTCCAACCTCGTCCGCCTGAACGGCAAGCCGCTGCTCAGCACCGAGCAGGTCCGGCACGGCGATACCGTCAAGATCGGCGAAACGACTCTGCGACTTGTGGCACTTTGCGGTGACAACTTCTCATGGCTGGAACTTTCCGACCCTCAGAAGAACGCCAACGGTTGACATGAAATTTGATGTGGCGACGGCCATCGACGTCGGTAAGCGCGACTATCAGGAAGACGCGGTTGCCGCCGATTTCAACACCGGCAATCCGTTCGGTTTTGCGGTGCTGTCGGATGGTATGGGTGGCCATGCCGCAGGTGATATCGCCAGCAAGATCGTCGTCACCGAGGTGTTCAGCGAGCTGAAGCTGCAGATCGGCGACGTGACCGCACTTGAGGACGAGATTACCGATGTGCTGCGCAATGTGGCGGAAGGCGCCAACGCGTGCATCGACGCGCATGTCGCGCAGAATCCGTCGCTGCGGGGCATGGGGGCGACGCTGCTGGCGCTGGTGATCTTCGGTAACCGGCTGCACTGGATCTCGATCGGCGATTCGCCGCTGTTCCTGTTCCGTCGCGGTGCGGTGCGGCAATTGAACGAGGACCATTCACTGGCGCCGCAAATCGACCTGATGGTCAAGACCGGACAGCTTGACGCCGAAGCCGGACGCAACCACCCCGATCGCAACTCGCTTACATCCGTCGTCATGGGGCGGCGCATTCCGCTGATCGACTGCCGCAAGACGCCTTTGGTGCTCGAGCGTGACGACATCGTGATTGCCGCAAGCGATGGTCTGCAGTTTCTCGGCAACGACGAGATCGCGGCGGTGATCAAGAAGAACACCCGGCGGTCCAGCACCGAGATCGCCGAAGCGTTGATGGCGGCGGTGGCCAAGCTTGCCGATCCCGATCAGGACAACATCTCTTTCGCGATCATCAAATATCGCTAGAAGGGTGATATTGCGGCGCGGCGCGGCCCGCCCTTGTTGTAAACCATCGCCCGGGTAAGATGTCACGATGAGCAGCCCACTTCCGAGCGCCGATAAGGAACTTGCGGAACTGGAGCGTTTTCTGGTCTCCGACCAGCCAGTGGCGCGCGCCCAGGATCCTGCCTTTGTCGAACTTCGGCGGCGTGCCGAACGTGTCGCGCTCAGGATCGCCAATCCGGTGCGCGTCGCCATCGTCGGACTGCCGGGCGCCGGCAAGACGCTGCTGACCAGCTTTCTGATCGGCGAAGAATTTGGCGACGCGCGGTCGATCACCGGCGCGACCCTTCCGGTGATCCTGCGCTACAGCGATCGCCCCCAGGCCTTTGCCAGCTGGTGGAGCGGCATCGACGTGCCGCTGCTGGGCCTCGACCTCAGCCTGGCGGCCGATCACAACCCTGATTATGTCGAACTGCGGCTTAGCAATCCGGTGCTGCAATTCCTCAGTTTCCTCGACATGCCCGGCTGTGCGGAATGGGAGGCGCAGAAGGAACAGGTGCGCTGGGTCGCCAGCCGTGCCGATATCCTGATCTGGTGTGCCGAGGCTTCGGCCGGCTGGACCGATGACGAACGCCAGCTTTGGGCGCTGGTGCCGAAACGGCTTCAGGCACAAAGCCTTTTGGCGATGACCCGAACCGATCAGCCGCAGACCGACACGCCGCTGGGCCCGTTGGGCGAAACCGACGTTGTCGGCGCAAGCTCGCAATTCCACGAGGTGATCGGCATCGTGACAGGGGCCGCCCTCAGCGCGTCGCCGAAGGGCCGCGTCACCGATTCCGAGGCCTGGGACCGGGCCGGCGGTAAGGCGCTGGTCGGAGCACTTCTGGGCGTTGCGCGCGTCGCCCGTCGCAACGATATCGCCCTCGCG
>JBBKVJ010000370.1:0-5447 GCA_037968375.1 Paracoccaceae bacterium
GCCCGGCGGCGCGTGCCGCGCCATTGCTCCGGGCGGGCGCCGGTAGTCTGGCCGCGCTAGCGGGTGAGATAAAGAATGTCGAAATCGCTTTCCAGAAGTGGGGCGGGCAGCATCAGGCGCGCCCGGTCCGGCCCCATCTGCTCAAGACAGCCGACCTGCGCGTTGGTCTGACCGGGATAGACCGGGGTCTGATCGTCGGGCGGCAGGCTGGCGTAATTGCCCGAGGGTGCAGGGCCGACATAGCCGACGCCAAGATAAAGCCCGCGACCCTCGGTCAGCGTGATCTCGCCTTGCAGCCGCTGCGATCCGGTCAGTTTCTCGATCCGCCAGGTGTCGGGCGCGGTGCCAGTGATCCGGCAGCGGAAGTCGGGGTAGACGATCAGCGGCGAGGTATTGCCCAGCTTCAGCATCCGGCAGTTCCAGTCGCCGTCGGGCGCGAGGTCGCGTGGCGCGCCGCGCATCACCTCCAAAAGGACGGGTATGTCGGTGGCCAGACCGGCCATCAGCGCCTGCTTCACCGCCCGTCCAAAGGCCGCTTCCTCGGATTGAAGCCGGGCCAGATCGGCGGGACGGGGCGTTGGATCGGCCAAAGCCGGGTTGGCCAGGGCGAGGGCGACCAGAAGGCAAAAATAGCGCATGGCGAAGCCTCTTTTGGGACGGGGCACGGGCGGAAACGAGACGAATGTGGCGCCGGTTCCCCTTTACGGCGCGACCCGGCGATTGTAGGCCAAGGAGAGCAGCATACGAGGCCCCAGGATGCCAGACGACCGGATCAACAGCTACATGAAAGGCCCTGACGAGCAGGGCCGTTTCGGCAATTTCGGCGGGCGGTTCGTGTCCGAAACGCTGATGCCGCTGATCCTGTCGCTGGAGGCAGAATACGAAAACGCCAAGACCGACGACACGTTCTGGGCCGAGATGAACGATCTCTGGACGCATTACGTCGGTCGGCCCTCGCCGCTGTATCATGCGTCACGGCTGACCGAACATCTGGGCGGTGCCAAGGTCTATATGAAGCGCGACGAGTTGAACCATACCGGCGCGCACAAGATCAACAACGTGCTGGGCCAGATCATTCTGGCCCGCCGTATGGGCAAGACCCGGATCATCGCCGAGACCGGCGCCGGGCAGCACGGCGTGGCCACTGCCACGGTCTGCGCCAAATTCGGGCTGAAATGCGTGGTCTACATGGGCGCGCATGACGTGGAACGGCAATCGCCCAACGTGTTCCGGATGAAGCTTTTGGGGGCCGAGGTGATCCCGGTGACCTCGGGCCGGGGCACGCTGAAGGATGCGATGAACGATGCTTTGCGCGACTGGGTCACCAATGTCCGCGACACGTTCTATTGCATCGGCACAGTCGCGGGGCCGCATCCTTACCCCGCGATGGTCCGCGACTTCCAGTCGATCATCGGCAAGGAGACGCGCGAGCAGATGCAGGCCGCCGAAGGTCGTCTGCCCGACACGCTGATCGCAGCGATCGGGGGCGGGTCGAACGCGATGGGCCTGTTCTTTCCGTTCCTCGACGACCCGTCGGTGCGAATCATCGGGGTCGAGGCGGGCGGCAATGGTGTGAACGCCAAGATGGAGCATTGCGCCAGCCTGACCGGCGGTCGGCCCGGCGTGCTGCACGGCAACCGCACCTATCTCTTGCAGGACGATGACGGGCAGATTCTGGAAGGCTTCTCGATTTCGGCGGGCCTCGATTATCCTGGTATCGGGCCCGAACATTCCTGGCTGCACGAGACCAAGCGCGCGGAATATGTGGCGATTACCGATGCCGAGGCGCTGGAGGCGTTTCAGCTGTGCTGCGCGATGGAGGGGATCATTCCCGCACTTGAGCCAAGCCACGCGCTGGCGCATGTGATGAAGATCGCACCGGGACTGCCCCAAGACCATTTGATCGTGATGAACATGTGCGGCCGGGGCGACAAGGACATCTTTACGGTGGCCAAGCATCTGGGTGCCGATATCAAGACCTGACACCCAGGACTGCCGCGCGGTTTTCAACGCCTAAACCTAAGTTTAAGGGCATGGATCAGGGGTTTATTGCCTCGTTCCTAAACCTCAGCGCAATGTCGTCTGGTGGCCCGGCGTGATCCCTTGAATTCACCGGCGGCCAGCAAGGCTCGCCCTGAACCGAGGAAGGATACCACATCATGAAACGCAATCTTCTGTTGACGGCTGCCGTGATCATCTTCGCAAGCACCGCAACCGCTCAAACCGCCGTGACGCCTGAAAACCTGGTGGCGCAGTATCAGGCCGCCGGCGCCAGCCGCATCGAAGTGAAGGTCGGCCCGACCCAGACCAAGGTCGAGGCGATCACCGGCGGGATCAAGGAGGAAGTCATCTACGACAGCGCTACAGGTGCCGTGCTGAAACGGGAAATCGAAGCGGTCGATGGGAATGACAACAATAACCCGGGTGTCCAGATCCGGACGGTCGACAGCGATTTCGTCCGAATCGTGGGCGGCGCTGGCGGCAGCGGCAGCGGCAGCGGCAGCAGCGACGACGACGAAAATGACGCCGACGAAAATGACGACGACGAAAACGATGATGACGAAAATGATGATGAAGATGATGACTCAGATGAGGATTCCGACGATGATGAGGACTCGGATAGCGGCTCGGACGAGGATGACGACGACAACTGATTGATGCCCGACATCGCCCGTGCCCATTGCGGCACGGGCGTTTTGGCCCGATCACCGGGCAACAAGAATATCGGATGGCAGGCTTGGTGCCGGATGGATCACAGATGCTACGAATTCGAACACTAGGGATACTGCTTGCGGCGCTGCTGGGCGCCAACATGGCGTTTGGCCAGACGCTTGAGCAGCAGTTGACGCGACAACTGACCGATCTGGGCTTTTCCAGCATACGGGTCTCGACAACCTTGCTCGGGCGGACCCGGATCGACGCTCGCGGCAGCGGCCAGCGCCGCGAGATCATCTTCAACCCGCGAACCGGAGAAATTTTGCGCGATTATTGGCTGATCCCCAATGGCGCCTCCCCTGACGCGCATCTGCTGTCCTCTGGCGGCCGTTCGGGCGGCAATTCGGGAAGTGGTTCGTCGGGATCGGGCAGTGGCAGTGGCAGCGACGACGCCGATGATGACGACAGCGACGACGACGACGACGACGACAAGGACGATAGCGACGACAGCAAAAAAGACTGATGACAGCGATCAGGTGGTTGCGTGTAACGAAATATTGACGCGGACGTATTGAAAGGTTGAGGCTTCCTTCAACGGATCGAATGAGGCGGGGATTTTGAGAAAGCACGCTTTTGTTCTCGTAATACTGGCGGTTCAGGCGCTTTGCGCCATCTTTTTCGTGTCCGATATTCTGTTCACTATTTTTGGCCTGCGGGCGCAGCCGATCAGCTGGCAATCGCGCGAACTGCTTGAGGTCGGCGCCGCCGTCGGGCTGTCGCTTGGCGTGGTTCTGGGCGCTATTGCGCTGCGCCGTTCGATCCGCGATCGCCATCTGGCCGAAGAGAAACTCCGGCGCGCATCGGTCGCGTTTCTCGACCTTCTGAACGAGCGTTTCAAGGATTGGGTGCTGACCCCTGCGGAACGCGATGTGGCCTTGTTCGCCATCAAGGGCCTTTCGACGCAGGAAATCGCCATCTTGCGGTCGACAAGCGAAGGTACGGTGAAAGCCCAGACCAACGCGATCTATCGCAAGGCGGGGGTCAGCGGGCGGCCGCAGCTGCTCAGCTTGTTCATCGACGATCTGATGGACGATAGCGTGATCACGCCTTCAGCGGTGGGCGTCACAGCTCAACATGGCATGATCCTGGTCTAACAAGGCGTGGTCAGCCGACTGGGCGGATCAGCTTGCGCTCGAGCACGCGCAGGACCGCGCCGAGGTCATTGCCACGTTTCAGGACCCGACCGTCCATCGCGACGACGGCATACAGGCCCTGCTTCTGGCGCAGCTTCGGACGCTTTTCGACCCGGTACAAAGGATGTTCGGCAGTGCGGCGGAAAATCGAGAAGACTGCCGCTTCGCGCAGGCAGGAAATCCCGTAGTCGCGCCATTCGCCTGCGGCGACCATGCGGCCGTAAAGTGACAGGATCGCCGTCAACTCCGCCCGGTCAAAGCTGACCTGTTCGGGGATCGGGCCTGCGCCGGTGACGGGCGGAAGGAACGTCACTGTCATGCACCGACTGTGCCGTCTTGCGCGCAGTCGCGCAAGTGCTGGGTGCGGGTCAGGTGTCCGGTTGGGCGCGGGCAGGCTTGTAGGGGGCCATGCCCTCGCGCGCCAATTCATCCGCGCGCTCATTCCCGGCATGGCCTGCATGGCCCTTTATCCATTCCCAGCGCACCTTGTGACGCGCTTCTGCCGCGTCCAGCCGCTGCCAAAGGTCGACATTCTTCAAACCGCCCTTCTTGCGCCATCCGTTCCGCTTCCAGGCGTGGATCCACTTGGTGATGCCGTCCTTAACATAGGCGCTGTCGGTGACGATGGTGATATCCGAGGCGCGGGACAGACTTTCCAGTGCCGAGATCGCGGCCATCAGCTCCATCCGGTTATTGGTGGTCTGCGCCTCGCCGCCCAACAGCGTGCGCTCTTTGACCACACGGTCGCCGTCGCGCGCGATCAGCAGTACGCCCCAGCCGCCGGGGCCGGGATTGCCGCTGCAGGCGCCGTCGGTATAGGCGAACAGCTCAGGCATTGGCGCGGATGATCACGAAGGGATCGTGGGTTCCGGCAAGACCGGCCTCGTGGCCTTGCTCGGTGGTAAAGGGGGTGAACCCGGCGCTGGTCAAAAGCGCGGCCAGCTGGTCCGGGGTAACATAGGTATAGGCCCGCCCCAACGCGTCGCGGGCCTCGCCGGTGCCGGTCTTCATGGCGATGTGCAACAATCCGCCGGGTCGCAGCGCCCGGTGCAGCGCGCGCAGATAGCGCGGCAGATCGGCGCGGGGCGCGTGCAGAAGCGAGAAATTGGCCCAGACGCCTTCGTAGGCTGCGACCGCGTCGATATCCGAGAAACTGGCCAGCCGCGCGCCGATGTCGTGACGGCGATTGGCCATCGCGACCATCGCGGGTGCGGCATCAATCGGGTCGGGCAGCATGCCCGCCGCGCGCAGGAACGCCGAGGCGTTGCCGGGGCCGCAACCCAGATCAAGCACCCGCGCACCTTGCGGCAGAAGGTCGATGAAGGCTTGAAGCGGGGGCTCGGGGGCACCAGTGGCGAAGCGGTCGGCATAGTCCTCGGCGCGCGCCTCGTAAACGGCGATGGTTCGGGGGTCGGTGCTCATGCCGGTTCGCGCAACACGCGCGGCACCTTGAACTCGACGTTCTCGACGGCAGTTTCGACCACTTCCTGGGTCACGTCGAACCGCGCGCCGATGGCCGCGATCACCTCGTCAACCAGCACTTCCGGTGCCGAGGCCCCCGCCGTCAGCCCAAGCGCGCGGATGCCGTGCAGCGCGCGC
>JBBKVJ010000371.1:0-7039 GCA_037968375.1 Paracoccaceae bacterium
ATCGTGACGCTGGGCATGTGGCAGATCGTGCTGGCGGCGAATTTCCTGTATTCCAAGAATGAGACCATCCGCGCGCAGGACATCGCCTCGGAAGCGCCGCTGCTGCAATTCCTCGGCACCAAGCTGACCATCGGGGGGGCGGTCCTGACCTATGGCGTGATCTTCCTGGTGCTGCTCGTGCTGTTTTTGGCCTATGTGCTGCGCCACACCGCCTGGGGGCGGCATGTCTATGCGGTCGGCGACGACCCCGAGGCGGCCGAGCTGTCGGGCGTGAATGTCAAGCGGACGCTGATCTCGGTCTATGCCGTGGCCGGACTGATCTGCGCCTTTGCGGGCTGGGCGCTGATCGGGCGCATCGGCTCGGTCTCACCGACCTCGGGGCAGCTTTTGAACATCGAAAGCATCACCGCCGTGGTGATCGGGGGCATTTCCCTCTTCGGCGGTCGCGGGTCGATACTGGGCACGTTCTTTGGCGCGCTGATCGTCGGCGTCTTCACCCTTGGCCTGAGGTTGGCAGGTGCCGATGCACAGTGGACGTTCCTGTTGATCGGCGTGTTGATCATCGCTGCGGTGGCGGTGGACCAATGGATTAGAAAGGTGGCCGCGTGATGGAACCCATTCTTTCCGGCAAGAATCTGGTCAAGCGCTATGGCCGTGTCGTGGCGCTGGACCACTGCGATTTCGAATTGTATCCGGGCGAGATTCTGGCCGTGATCGGCGATAACGGTGCTGGAAAATCGACGCTGATCAAGGCGGTATCGGGCGCGGTCATTCCCGATGGTGGCGAGGTCTTTCTTGAGGGTAAGCGGGTCAAATTCGCCTCGCCCATCGACGCCCGCGAGGCGGGGATCGAGACGGTCTATCAGACCCTGGCGATGTCGCCCGCGCTGTCGATTGCCGACAACATGTTCATGGGGCGCGAGCTGCGCAAACTCGGCTTTCGCGGCAAGTTTCTGCGCCAGCTGGACAAGACCGCGATGGAGAATTTCGCGCGGCAAAAGTTGAGCGACCTTGGGTTGATGACGATCCAGAACATCAATCAGGCGGTCGAGACCTTGTCGGGCGGTCAGCGGCAGGGTGTGGCGGTGGCGCGGGCGGCGGCGTTCGGGTCCAAGGTCATCATTCTGGATGAGCCGACGGCGGCGCTGGGCGTCAAGGAAAGCCGCCGGGTGCTGGAACTGATCCAGGACGTCCGGTCGCGCGGCATCCCGATCATCCTGATCAGCCACAACATGCCGCATGTGTTCGAGGTTGCCGACCGGATCCATATCCACCGTCTGGGCAAGCGGCTCTGCGTCGTGAACCCCAAGGATTACACGATGTCGGATGCGGTGGCCTTCATGACCGGTGCCAAGGAACCGCCGGAGGCGGCGGAAGCGGCCTGAGGTGAACGCCGAGGCAAAGGCCGAAGCCACAAGGATTGCCCCCGGGATCGTCGCGCGGGCCAAGGATCGCGCCCGGTTCATTGTCGGGCTGGCGGGCCCACCCGGTGCTGGGAAATCGACACTGGCGGCGGCGCTCGCCGCCGGAATTCCGTCGGCGCGCGTGGTCCCGATGGATGGTTTTCATTTTGACAATGTGGTGTTGCAGGCCCGTGGCCTGCAGCCCCGTAAAGGTGCGCCCGAAACCTTTGACGTAGCCGGATTTACGCATCTTCTGAACCGTTTGCGCGGCGTGGATGATGTGGCGATCCCGGTCTTCGACCGCGCTGCCGATCTGGCCCGCGCCGGTGCGGATGTGGTGACGGCGGTGGACCGCATCCTGATTGTCGAGGGCAACTACCTGCTTCTCGACCGCGCGCCCTGGGCCGGGCTGCGCCCGCTGTTCGACCTGACGATATCGTTAAGCGTGCCCGAGGCCGAACTGGAGCGCCGTCTGATCCAGCGCTGGCGCGACCACGGGCTGACACCCGATGCCGCCAGTGCCCGCGCCGAACTGAACGACCTGCCGAATGCCCGGCTTGTCGCCCGGCATTCGGCGCCTGCCGATATCACGCTTGGCACCGCATGACGCAAAACGCCTTAGCCGGCCCAGGCGACGGTGCGCTGGGTCTGTTCGCCAAGGCCATCAATCCCGAGATGCATCTTCTGCCCCGGCTTCAGGTAGACCGACGGCTTTTGCCCCATGCCGACGCCCGGCGGCGTTCCGGTCGAGATGATGTCGCCCGGCTGCAGCGACATGAACTGACTGATGTAATGCACCAGATGTGCCACGCCGTAGACCATCGTCGAGGTTGATCCATTCTGGTAACGATGGCCGTCAACCTCAAGCCACATACTGAGCTTTTGCGGATCGGCAATCTCGTCGCGGGTCACCATCCACGGTCCGATCGGCCCGAAGGTGTCAGCCGACTTGCCCTTGATCCATTGCCCCGAGCGCTCGATCTGGAAGGCCCGTTCCGACAGGTCGTTGATGACGCAATAGCCTGCCACATGATCCATCGCGCGGGCCTCGTCGACGTAAGCCGCGTCGGTGCCGATCACGATGCCCAGTTCGACCTCCCAGTCGCATTTTTCCGAGCCTTTGGGCAGTATCACATCGTCGTTCGGGCCGGTGATTGCACTGGTGGCCTTGGCGAACAGCACCGGCTCGGGCGGCATCTCAAGGCCCGATTCAGCGGCGTGATCGGCATAGTTGAGGCCGACGCAGATGAACTTGCCGACCCGGCCGACGCAGGGGCCGAGGCGGGGTCGCCCGGTGATCTCGGGCAGGCTAGCTGGGTCCAGCTTGGCCAGCTTCGCCAGGCTTTTGGCAGACAGCACCGCCCCGGCGATATCATCGACCTGGCCGGACAGGTCGCGCAAGATGCCCTTGCCATCCAGCAGCCCCGGCTTTTCCTGACCCTTCGGGCCATAGCGTAACAATTTCATGGGTTTCTCCTCAGGTGTTCGTCCAGCCGCCGTCAATTGCGATGGCCTGTCCGGTCATAAACGACGCCTCGTCCGAGGCAAGATAGACCGCCAGCGCCGCGATCTCTTCCGGGGTGCCGATCCGGCCCATCGGCTGGCGCGCGATAAAGGCGGCGCGCGCGGTCTCGTAGTCGCCCATCGCCTCCATCCGCTTGCGCAAGCTTGGGCTTTCGACGGTCGCCGGGCAGATCGCGTTGGCGCGGATGCCTTGCGTGGCGTAATCCGCCGCGATGGATTTCGTCATGCCCACCACGGCGGCCTTGGTGGCGCCGTAGATATAGCGGTTCGGCGCGGCGATCATCGAACCGACCGCCGAGGCGACGTTGACGATCGAACCGCCGCCCGCCTTCAGCATCGCGGGCAGGAAGGCGCGGGTGACGGTGTAGTTCGATTTCACGTTTAGCCCGACCGAGAAATCGAAGGCGTCCTCGTCGCAGTCGAGGATCGCGCCGTGATGCACGAAGCCGGCACAATTGAACAGGATATCGACCGCGCCGACCTTGGCGGCCACGGCCTTGACCGCCGCGGCATCCGTCACATCCAGCGGATAGACCTCGATGCCCTCGGCGGTCAGTTCGGCCAGCGCGTCAGCGTTGATATCGGTGGCGATGACGGTCGCACCTTCTGCCGCAAAGGCCCGCGCGGTGGCCTGCCCGATGCCCGCGCCCGCCGCCGTGACGAACGCTTTTTTCCCTTTCAGTCTCATGTCTTGCCCCTCGTTTCTGCGATCACGCCCAGAGATGCGCGTCGTCCGATGCCCCTGCGCCAAGGATAGTCATAACCGCTTTCCCGCGCGCGTGCATCCCTGCGATGGGTGGCGGGTTCAGAGCGCATAGAACGCCTCTGCCGTGCCGCCGAACACCTGCGCTATTTCGGCCTCGGTCAGCTCTGCGGCAAAGGTGCGCGCTGCGTGCTGCCAGTCGGCATAACTGGCCCGCAACCGACAGACCGGCCAGTCAGACCCCCACATCACCCGCTCGGGCCCGAAGACCTGCACGATATGCGCCGCATAGGGGTGCAGATCGGCGATGGTCCAGCCTGGCGCGGCCTCGGTCACCAGCCCGGACAGTTTGCAAAAGGCGCCGGTCTCGGCGATCCGGGCGATGCCATCGGCCCAGAACCGGAAACTGCCCGGCGTGTGCCCGGCGATATCGGGTTTCATTCCGTGATCGACGACGACCCGCATCTCGGGGTAGCGCCGGAAAATCGTCAGAAAATTCGCCAGATGGCGCGGAAACCCCAAGGCGTCGAAGGTCAGGCCCAGATCGCAGACCGCCTCAAAGCCCCATTGCACATCCGCGCGCAGCATCCACGCATCATCGGCGATGTCCTGAATCATCGGGCGGATGCCCTTGAACTTTGGCTGCCGTGCCAGCCGGTCCAGTTCGGCCCGGTCGGCGGGGCGCTCGAAATCGACCCAGCCAACAACGCCCAGCACATGCGTCACGGGCTCGGCGAGACCCAAAAGGTATTCCGTCTCGGGAATCGTCGGCGCCGCCTGTACCAGAACCGTGCCGTCGATGCCTGCGGCGGCAAGTTCGGGCGCCAGGTCAGAGGGGCCGTAGGGGCGCGACAGGATCGGGTCGTCCTGGGGCATCCAGCCGTAGTCACCACGCCCGGGGTGCCAGAAATGCTGATGCGCGTCGATCCGTCGGGTCATACCGGCGCGTCGGGGCGCATCAGGCCCTGGGCCTTCAGATCGGCCCAGAGGGCGGCCGGGATGTCGGCCCCGGCGGCAGCCAGATTGCCCGCCATCTCGGCCACGCCTTGTCCGCCGGGGATTACCGAGACCACGGTGGGGTGGAGAAGCGGGAACTGAAACGCGGCATCGACCAGCCGCACGCCGTGCCGGGTGCAGATCGCCTCGATCCGCGCCACCCGGTCAAGAATTTCGGGCGGGGCGGGGTCGTAGTTGTAGAACGCGCCGGGTTTCGGCCCGGTCGCCAGAATGCCCGAGTTGTAAGGCCCGCCGATGACGATGCCGATACCGCGTTCCTCGGCCAGTGGCAGGAAGCTTTGCAACGCGTCTTGCTCGAGCAACGTATAGCGGCCGGCCAAGAGGAACAGATCGAAATCGCCGCGCTCGGCCAGCCACTGGCAGGGCTGCCATTCGTTCACACCGGCACCGAAGGCCCGGATGACACCCTGATCGCGCAACTCGACCAGCGCCTTGTAGCCGCCCGCCATCAGCTCGGTCATTCGGGCCTCGAGAACCTCCCATGTGCCCTGATTGGGGATGTCGAGGTCGTGGGCGTAAAGGATATCGACGCGGTCGACGCCCAGCCGTTCAAGCGACACCTCGAGGCTGCGCATCACGCCGTCATAGGTGAAATCGTAGACCTCGTTGCGCGATGGCACCTCGAACCATTTGCCCTGACCGTCGCGCTGGTCGGGTGTCGTGGCCCGCAGCAGGCGCCCGATCTTGGTCGAAAGCACATAGTCGTCGCGGGTCTTGCCGCGCAGGAACCGGTTCAGCCGGGTCTCGCTGAGGCCCAAACCGTACAGCGGTGCGGTGTCGTAATAGCGCACACCGCCCGCACAGGCGCGGTCCAGCACCGCCTGTGCCTCGTCGTCGGATATCGCGCGATAGAGGTTGCCCAGAGGTGCCGTGCCCATGCCAAGTTCGGTAAAGGTCAGACCGCCGTTGCCGAGCCGGTCCCAGCCCCGTGTCTTCAGTGCCATGTGCAGTCTCCCGGTTGTCGGCAGGCTAGTATGATGTCGCTTGGGGGAAAAGACCTTCCGCGCTAGGCTTGCGCAATGCAGGATGCGGGCGGGACTGGGCAGTTGCCATGTGCCGGCCGCGACAGTGCGGGGAGGGACGCGATGTTGAAAGGGATTGACCCCAGGCTGAACGCGGATGTGCTTTTTGCGCTGCGTGCGATGGGGCATGGCGATGTGATCGTGATCGCGGACAGCAACTTTCCCGGCGATGCTGTGGCGCGCGAGACGGTGCTGGGGTCGCTGCTGCGGATGGACAACTTGACCTCTGCCGAGGCGGTGGCGGCGGTGCTGTCGGTGCTGCCGCTGGATACGTTCGTGGCGGATTTCGCCGGGCGGATGGAGGTGGTGGACAAGCCGCGCGAGGTACCGCCGGTGCAAAAGGAGGTGCAAAAGGTGATCAACAGGGCCGAGGGCCGCAAGCGCCCGATGATCGGCATCGAGCGTTTTGAATTCTACGACCGGGCGCGCGCGGGTTATGCGGTGATCCAGACCGGCGAGCGGCGGTTTTACGGCTGTTTTCTGCTGCGCAAGGGCGTGATCGGGCCGGAGGCGTGAGATGAGCATCGTGATCCTTGGCGTTTTTGTCGCCGACACCGCCTTTCGCGCCGAACGTCAGCCGAAGATGGGCGAGACGATCATGGGCAAGAGTTTCGTTCTGGGGCCGGGGGGCAAGGGTTCTAACCAGGCGGTCGCGGCGGCAATGGCGGGTGGCGATGTGCGTTTCATCACGCGGCTGGGCGACGATGCGTTTGCCGAGATCGCGCGGGCGACCTGGGCCAGGGCGGGGGTGATACCCGAGGTCACGGTGGATGCGGACAGCTATACCGGGGCCGCCTATATCTTTATCGACGAGGCCAGTGGCAACAACGCGATCATTATTGCACCCGGGGCAGCGGGGCGGATTTCCGTGGCCGATGTCGAGGCGCGGGCGGCGCTGATCGGTGGGGCGGATGTGTTTGTCACGCAGCTGGAACAGCCGATGGACGCGGCATTGCGGGGGTTGCAGATCGCGCGGCAGGGCGGCGCGCGGACGATCCTGAACCCGGCACCTGCGGCGACTCTGACCGATGAGCTTCTGGCGCTGTGCGATGTGATCACCCCGAACGAAAGCGAGGCCGAGGGGATCACCGGCGTCAGCGTCGGTTCGCTGGACGAGGCCGAGGCGGCGGCGCAGGCATTGTTGCAGCGCGGTGTGGGCATCGCGGTGTTGACGCTGGGCGCGCAGGGCGCGCTGTTTCACGATGGCACGCGCACGGTGCATGTGCCGGCCTTCGATGCCGGGCCGGTGGTCTCGACCACCGGTGCCGGCGACGCGTTCAACGGTGCGTTCGCGGTGGCCCTATCGGAGGCGATGGACCCGGTCGCGGCGGTGCGCTTTGGCTGTGCGGCAGCGTCGATTTCGGTGACGC
>JBBKVJ010000372.1:0-12948 GCA_037968375.1 Paracoccaceae bacterium
GGTCCAGACACCCCCGACCAATTCGGGGCAAGGATCCGGGCGCGCGTCGCTGGCCCAAAGATCGACCAGCCCCAGCACAAGACCCACCGCCTCCTGCCCGCAGGCAGACAGAAAGCCCGCCGCATGACCCGCCTCCTCGGCCATGCCCCAGCTCATCCCTGCCCCGCGCGCGGCCTTCAGGCACAGCGCCTCGACCTCACCCCGCGACAGCCTGATCGACCCAGAGCCGGGCGCCGGAACCGGCCCGCCGGATCGCGTCGGATCGTTCGGCGTGCCGCTCATCGCCGCAACTCGTCAGGGTAAGGCTGGCCCTGGAACAGGCTGATCCGGACCCAGCGGTCCGAGCGCGGGTCGAAATGCGTCGCCCCGAAGAACGCTAGCTTGCAGCGCATCAGGTCGATCGGCAGCATGTCGGCCGCGATCAGGTTGTCGCGGATTTCCGAGAACGGATGGCGAAAGGCGATTCCGGCGCGACGGGCCATGAAACGGTGATCGGGATGCGCCAGCAGAAATGCGGCCAGCGGGGCGTCATCGGCCCAGCCGCGCAAGGCATCGGCCAACGCACACACCATCCGCGCGGTATCCAGCGGCTGTTCCAGCGCGGCGCCGTCCTCTGCAAAGCGCTCGCCCAGCCGTGGCTCCAGCTTTTCCTCGGACACATACCAAAACCGGGCAGCATGCGCGGGGTCATCGAAATCGACGCCCAAGGCCCAGCCGTAAGTCTCGGCCAGCGCCGCGCGGAAAGCACCGACAGGCACCGCTCCATCGATCATCCGCGCCGCAGCCTCATCGGCATCCATGCAGTCGGCCAGCCCGTCGATCAGCCCGCCATGCGGCTCCAGCATCAGCGCGATCAGCGCCTCCTGCCCCTCCAGCCTCAGCGCGCCCTCGCCCCAGCGCCACAGCGTGTCCCAGGGATGCGGGTCAGCCCCGGGCCAGCGTTCCAGATATGCAGCGATCCGCGTGAGATCGCCGCGCAGATCGGCAAGCTTCGCCACCTGGATCGGATGATCCGACCGCCAATTGGCCGCATTTTCCTGCGCGGCGGCCAAAGCCGCGCGAAATTCCCCAACCTCTCCGGCACCGGCGCGCTTCTGCGCCCGGACCCGTGCCAAAGCCTCTTCGCGCGCCATCATCCAGTTGTTGAGCAATAACGGATGGCGCACCAGAAACGGCGCCATGCCCAACCCGGTGGAGTTGCCGACGCCCAGCCCGCGCCTGATCGCAGGGTCCAGCCGCACGGCCTTCGCCCCACCCTTCGCCACTGCCAGATGCTCGACCAGATCGACGGTAAAGGCGCGGATCAGCCAGACCGTCAGCATCTCGGCCTGAAACGGCTCCGACATTTCGGGGCGCGCGGCGATATCGGCGCGGTCTGCGGCACCGAACTTGGCCGAGCCGTAAACCGCCGTCGTCCGCATCAGATAGCCGACCGCAGTGACCTCGTCCGCATCCGGCTGCTGGCCCGTGGCCAGACGCTCGACGACATGGGCAAACAGGCGCACCGAGCGGTTGGCGCGGCTGAGGGTCAGCTCACTCCGGCTGACCCGTCCTGCCTCCTGAAGAGGCACATTTTTCTCAAGCCGGTCAAGGTCTTGAGGGGTCGGCGTGCCATCGAACAGCGCGAAGGTCGCGTCCCAGGCGGTGGCGATCACCCGGTCCGAGCGCATCGCGTCGGGCAGGTCATGCGCGAAGGCCACCAGGCTGTAGGCCCGCACCGGTCCTGTGGCGCGATAGACGGCGCGGCCCACGCCCCGCGCGTCGATCTTCCAGACCGGGCGGTCAAAGCGCCAACCCTCATCGCGCATCCGGCGCAGCATCACGCGCAGGAATGACAGCCTTGTGGGGTGTGACGATCCCATCCGGGCCAGGCGCATGACGTCGGAGGGTGGTCGGCGGAACCGGGCCGCTGCGGGCATCGGGTTGAGGCCCGCGCAACTCATGCCGGGCCGAAGCTGTCGGCGAAGAACCGGTGCCAGTTGCCGCCCATCACGGCGGCGACCTCAGCCTTGCCCATACCGGTGGCGGCCAACCCCTCGGAAATCGCCCCGAAGTGGCGGTTATCCTGGAACCAGCCGGGCATCGGCGGAAATCCGGGCGCCGCAGCACTGCCCTCGCCAAAGTCCACGCCCTTGGTCCAGCGGCCCTGGCGCATCCAGTCGACGACGCTGTCGGGCTGGTCCTGGCAAAGGTCGGTGCCGATGCCGAGGCGTTGGATGCCGATCTGGTCGGCGGTGCGGGCGATCATCTCGCAAAACTCGGGCAGCTTACATTCACTTCCGCCCTTAAGGTGGTGTGGATACAGAGAAAATCCGAACATCCCGCCGCTTTCGCCCAATGCGTTCAGCACCCGGTCGGACTTGTTCCGCAATGCGGAATGCCACGCGGCGGGATTGGCATGGGTGATGGCGATGGGGCGTGTGGAGTGTTCGATGGCTTCCAATGTGGAGCGCTCGCCCGAATGGCTCATGTCAATCACCATGCCGACCCGGTTCATCTCTGCCACTACCTCGCGGCCCATCCGGGTCAGGCCGGTATCGTCGTCCTCGTAGCAGCCGGTCGCCAGCAAGGATTGGTTGTTATAGGTCAGTTGCATGAACCGCAGGCCAAGCCGGTGCAGAACCTCGACAAGGCCGATATCGTCCTCGATGCAGGACGGATTTTGCGAACCGAAGAAAATCGCGGTTCGGCCGGTTTCGCGGGCGCGGGTCACATCGGCGGCGGAAAAACCCTGAAAGATCAGGTCGGGGAAGCGTTCGAACCAGCGGTTCCAGGCTTCGATCTGCAACACCGTTTCCCGGAACGTCTCGTGATAGGTGATCGTCACATGCACCGCATCGACGCCGCCTTTGCGCATCTGGCGGAAAATCTTCTCCGACCAGTTGGCGTACTGCAGCCCGTCGACCCGCGGCGTCATTCCGGGCTGCCGGCCGCCACATAGGCGGTTTTCACCGATGTATAGAATTCGGCCGCATAGGCGCCTTGTTCACGCGGGCCGTAGCTCGACGCACCCCTGCCGCCGAACGGCACGTGGTAATCGGTGCCCGCCGTCGGCAGGTTCACCATCACGCATCCCGCGCGCATGTTGGCGCGAAAGTGGCTGGCCCGGGCAAGGCTTTTGGTCATGATCCCCGCCGTCAGACCGAATTCGCTGTCATTGGCCAACTCCAGCGCCTCATCGTAGCTGCCCGCCTTCTGCACGCAGGTGATCGGCGCGAACATCTCTTCGCGGTTCACCCGCATATCGTTCGTGGTGCCCGCAAACACGGCAGGCGCCATGTAATAGCCTTCGGTCTTGCGCTCAAGCCGATCGCCGCCGCACAACAGCTCGGCACCCTCGCCCTTGCCGATGCCGATATAATCGAGGTTGCCGCGAAGCTGGCCTTCGCTGACCACCGGGCCGATCTGGGTGCCGTCTTCCAGCGCATGGCCGACCTTCATCGCCTTCGCTGCCTTGACCAGCCCGTCGACAAAGGCATCGTGAATACCCTCATGCACGATCAACCGCGAGGCGGCGGTGCACTTTTGCCCGGTCCCGCCAAAAGCTGCACCCGAGGCACAGGCCACGGCAAGGTCAAGATCGGCGTCGTCCATCACGATCATCGGGTTTTTCGAGCCCATCTCGGCCTGGATCTTGGTCATATTGGCGATCGCCGCCGCCGCGATGCCGCGGCCCACCGGTACCGAGCCGGTAAAGCTGATCGCATCGACATCAGGGCTCTCCACCAGCCGCTGGCCAACCTCGCGGCCCGGCCCGAGCACCAGATTGAAGAGGCCCTTCGGGATATCCTGCCGCGCGATGATCTCGGTCAGAGCGACAGCCGACGCGGGCGTCTGGTTCGCCGGCTTCCAGACCACGGCATTGCCGAAGGCTAGTGCGGGCGCGATCTTCCAGGCGGGCGTCGCCACCGGGAAGTTCCAGGGGCTGATGATCGCCACCACACCCACCGGCTCGCGCCGCACGTCGATCTCGATGCCTGGGCGTGTGCTTTCGGCATGATCGCCGATCTGGCGCAGCGCCTCGGCAGCAAAATAGGTAAAGAACTGCCCGGCGCGAAAAACCTCGCCCTTGCCCTCGGCCAGGGGCTTGCCCTCTTCACGCGCCAGCATCTGGCCGATCTCGCCCGCCCGCGCCATCAATTCGGTACCAATCGCCATCAGCACATCGTGGCGTTTCTGGATGCCTGCCGCCCACCAGGCGGGCTGGGCGGCGCGGGCTGCAGCCAAGGCCTCGTCCAATTGCGCCGCACTGGCCTGCGCGTAGTTCCCGATCAGGTCGGACAGGTCCGAAGGATTGCGGTTTTCGATCTCCGAGGCGCCAGCCTGCCAGCGCCCTCCGATATAGAGGCCCGTCTCGTTCGCCATCGATCTTGTCTCCCGCAGGGGTTACCTCAGCCGCGACCCTTCCACGGCACCAGAATTTTCTCGGCCATCCGCATCAAGATGTCGATGCCGTAGCCGATCACCCCGATCAGGATGATCCCCATCACCACGATATCGGTCAGCTGGAATTTCGACGCCGCGATGATCATCATCCCCGCACCCTTCTGCGCGGCAACCAGTTCGGCGGCCACAACAGTGCCCCAGCAGACCCCCATCGCCACCCGCGCCCCGGTAAAGATATCGGGCAGCGAGTTCGGGATGATGACATGCCGCATGATCTGCCATTTCGACGCGCCCAGCGAATAAGCGGCGTGGATTTTCGAGATCCGCACCCCCGATACGCCGGACCGCGCCGCGATGGTCATGATCCAAAGCGCTGCCAGGAACAGAAGCACGATCTTGCCGGTCTCCCAGATGCCGAACCAGATGATCACCAAGGGGATCAGCGCCAGCGGCGGCACCGGGCGCATGAACTCGACAATCGGGTCGAACCAACCCCGGAACCAGTTCGACAGGCCCATCGCATAGCCCAGGGGGATGCCGACTAGCGAGCCGAGGACAAAGCCCAGAAGAACCCGGCCCAGAGACGCCCCGACATGCGACAAGAGCGAGATATTCTGATAGCCGTTCTGCGCGATATCGACAAAGCGACTGACCACCGCCTCGGGCGACGGCAGCCAGATCGGCTCCATCTGCCAGCCCTTGCGCGGCTCGAAATTGACCGACCCGCGCGGCGTGATGACCAGCGAGGCGTTGTCGACCTTCATCCGTGTCTCGGCTTCCACCGGCTGACCGTTGATCGCTGTGATGCGCAGGTCTTCGCCTTCGTCGTTGTCGATCGGCTTTATCAGAACCGAACGCCAGGCCTGCACCACCGCCGCATCATCCTTGGCAATTCCCGCACCGGTGCCTGCGGCCGGAGCATCGGGTTTTTCGCCCACCTCGTGGACCACGACATGCACTGTCGCCGTGCCGGTCTCGCCTGCGGCATTCTGGACCGTGTAGTCGAACGCGGTCGCGCCGGTGAACGGGCCGGGCACATGGAACGGCACGAATTTCGAGCCGGTGAAGGCGCCCCAGATCAGGAAGATGGTCAGGATCGAGATCACCGAGGCGGCACGGTCGGGGGTGATCGCACTTTCGTCGCCAAAGGTCACGGTTTTCAGCGAGGTATAATCGTGGCGTGCCTCGCGGCGTTTGCGGTAGAAGCTGACCACCAGAAACGAGCCGACGAAGAGAGCTACATAGAAGATGAGGACGGTCATGCCGCGTCCTCGGTGCGGCCCATGATTTCCTCTTCCATGCCCCAGATCATTTCCAGGATCTCATCGCGGGTCGATGCAAATCCCTCGGACTTCTTGACCTCGCGCAGATCGGCGCCGACACCCCTTTCGGCAAATGGCAGCCGGTATTCCTTGTGGATGCGCCCCGGACGCGGCGCCATGACGATCAGCCGTTCGCCCAACAGCAGCGCCTCTTCGACCGAATGGGTGATCAGAACCACCGTCTTGCCGGTCTCTTTCCACAGCTTCAGCACCAGCCCTTGCATCTTTTCGCGGGTCAGCGCGTCCAGCGCGCCCAACGGTTCATCCATCAAGATCACGTCGGGTTCATTGGCCAAACACCGCGCCAGCGCCACCCGCTGCTGCATGCCGCCCGACAATTCATACACCGCCTTGTCGGCGAAATCGCCCAAGCCCACGGTCTGCAACAGATGCTCGGTGATCTTGTCACGCTCAGCCTTGCCCATGCCCTTCATGCGCGGCCCGAAATCGACGTTTTTGCGCACATCCATCCACTCGAACAAGGCACCTTGCTGAAACACCATGCCACGCTCGGCGGCAGGCCCAGTCACCTTGTGGCCGTTCAGCACGATCTGACCTTCGGTCGGCGCCAAAAAGCCTGCGAGGATGTTCAACAGCGTGGTCTTGCCGCAGCCAGATGGCCCGAGGACGGACAACAGCTCGCCCTCCTTCAATTCCAGCGAGACATTCTGCAAAGCCTGCACCGCGCCGCCATTCGGCAGATCGAAGCGCATGGAAATGTCGTCGATGATCAATCCGGTCAAAGCCACGTCCCCCTGAGTGGCGAAAAGAGCAGGCAGCCCGGCGACACTAAAGCCGGGCTGCCTCAGGATCGTATCTTACATGCCCGAAGCGGTCGATAGCGGCCCGGTGTTCACCGCGCTCTCGTAGCTGTCGAGCGCGGCACCGATGCTGCCCGCCTGCACGAAGACGTCGGCGACGCCCTTCATGAACTCCTGGCTACCGCCACCCAGCCATTTGGCCGACAGTTGATCCTCGACCGAGGGGAACACGAAGGTCGCCATGGTTTCCGCAGTCGCGGTTTCGTCCATGCCGGCGTCCTTGGCGATCACCGGCAGCATTTCCGCCTGCATCGAGCCTTCGTTCCACATCGCGTTGGCATCCGCCGTCACCTTCAGGAACTTGGCGACCAGATCGGGGTTCTCGGCGACAAACCCGGCAGGCGCTGTCGTGGCGTCGAACACCAGGATGCCCAACTCTTCCTTTTCCGCACCGGTCAGCAGCACATTGCCGCTTTCCAGGTTGCGGCGCAGCGATCCGCCCCAGCCGCAGGCCATGTCGAGCGAGCCCTGCGCGAAAGCCGCAGCACCGTCCGGCGGCGCCATGTCGACGATGTCCATTGTCGCGATATCGACGTCGAAATGCGCCATCTGCTTGAGAAAGCCGTAATGCGCGGCGGTGCCGATCGGCACCGCGACCTTCTTGCCGGCCAGATCGGCGGCATTGGTCTTGTCGATCTCCAGATCGGTGCGCACGACGCAATTGTCGTTGTCGGCATAGCTTACGGCAATATCGACAACCTGAATGTCCTGCCCCGCGCTTGTGGCGACGACGAACGGCGGAATACCCTGGCTGACCGACAGATGCACGTCGCCACTGGCCATCGCCGCCGACATCGCGGTGCCGGTGTCGAAGGACCGCCAGTTGATCTTGACGCCCATCTCTTCCTCGTAGGTGCCCATCACCTTGGCGTATTCGAAGGGCATCGGCCATTCGAGGAAATAGGCCACGGTGATCTCGTCAATCGCATAGGCCGCCTGAGCGCCGGTCAGCATCGCGGCGCCGGCGACGGCACTCATCAGTTTCGCTCTTGTCATTGTTGTCATCTCCCTGTTGGATCATGCCGGAATTCGTATCCGGACGGTTTTGTTTTGCAGACACTATGCGATGCCAGCGAGGGCGGGTATAGGTCCAGATGGCCTGCGGCGGATAAGTCCAACCGGTATCGTGCTGAAATCTGGCGCTATCTCAGGGCACGCTCTGGCCCTAACCCGGATTGCCATATTCGGGCGATCCTGTACTAACTATCAGGCAGAATTGCCGCCGTTCCGCAGCTATCTCGAAAGGTCAGTCAGATGAACCTGAACCTGCAAGCCAACGACCTCAGCCAGGTCATCGAGGCCGACCGCGCCCATGTCTGGCATCACCTGATCCAGCACAAACAGTTCGAGACCGTTGATCCCCGCGTCATCGTTGAAGGCAAGGGCATGCGGGTCTGGGATGCGGTAGGCCGCGAATTTATCGATGCCGTTTCTGGCGGGGTCTGGACGGTCAATGTCGGCTACGGCCGCGAAAGCATCGCCGATGCGGTGCGCGATCAGCTGGCGAAAATGTGCTTCTTCGCAGGCACTTCAGGATCGATCCCCAGCGCAAAATTCGCTGAAAAGCTGATCACCAAGATGCCGGGGCTGACCCGGGTCTACTATTCCAACTCGGGCTCTGAGGCGAACGAGAAGGTGTTCAAGATGGTGCGCCAGATCGCGCACCGGCATCACGGCGGCAAGAAATACAAGATCCTGTACCGCGAGCGTGATTACCACGGCACCACGATCACCGCCCTGTCCGCCGCGGGCCAGCCGCAGCGTGCCGGGCAATATGGCCCTTTCACGCCCGGTTTCGTCGAGGTGCCGCATTGCCTGGAATACCGCAAGCAATGGGATGTCGAAGATTACGGTCGCCGCGCCGCCGATGCCATTGAAGAGGTGATTCTGCGCGAGGGGCCGGACACTGTCGGCGCGATCTGTCTCGAGCCGATCACCGCAGGCGGCGGTGTCATCGTGCCGCCGAAGGGCTATTGGGAGCGGGTGCAGGAGATCTGCACCAAATACAATATCCTGATCCATATCGACGAAGTTGTCTGCGGCGTCGGCCGCACCGGCACTTGGTTCGGCTATCAGCACTATGGGGTGAAGCCCGATTTCGTGACGATGGCCAAGGGCGTCGCCTCGGGTTATGCGGCAATCTCGTGCACCGTGACGACCGAAGCGGTGTTCGAGCAGTTCAAGGATGATACCAGCGATCCGATGAGCTATTTCCGCGATATCTCGACCTTCGGCGGCTGCACGGCGGGCCCGGCGGCGGCCATGGAAAACATGCGGATCATCGAGGATGAGGGCCTCTTGGAGAACACCCTGAAGATGGGTGACCGGATGGTCGCCAATCTGCGCAGCTTGCAAGACAAGCACGCCGCCATCGGCGATGTGCGCGGCAAGGGACTGTTCTGCGGGGCCGAACTGGTTGCCGACCGGGCGACGAAAGAACCGATGGACGAAAAGCTGGTCCAGGCAGTGGTGGCCGACTGCTCGGCGCAAGGCGTGATCATCGGTGCGACCAACCGGTCACTGCCGGGCTTCAACAACACGCTTTGCCTCAGCCCGGCGCTGATCGCCACGCCCGACGATATTGACGAGATCACCGAGGCGATCGGCAGGGCCCTGACTAAAGTCTTCGGGTAAATCCGCAGCGACATCAAGGCGGCGGCATGTGGCAATGCCCGATGCCGCCGCCGTTGCATCCAGCCCTGCGGGCTTGACGCCCTGCCTGACATCTGCGCGAACTGCCGATAAGTCCAGTTCACTACGCGCATAGGTCCAGCAATGCTGATCCCCGCCGAAACCTTCTTTCTGACCGCAGAGGCGAACGGCACGCTGCAGCAGCGCATTCAGGGCATGGTTGCCGAGGGCATTCTGTCGGGTCGTTTTCGCCCCGGCGAGAAAATGCCCTCGTCGCGTGGCCTTGCGCGGCATCTGGGGGTCAGCAGGATCACCGTTACCTTGGCCTATACCGAATTGGTATCGAACGATTATCTCGAAGCGAAGGGTCGCTCGGGCTACTTCGTCTCGCAAAACGCGCCAGAACGGCCGGACTTCGGCCAAGCACCGGCAGCGGCCAGCGGCACCGTCGATTGGTCGACCAAAATGCGGCGACGGTTTTCCGATCTGGAGTTTATTTCCAAGCCCGACGACTGGCGCAGCTACGCCTATCCGTTCATCTATGGTCAGGCCGACGCGACGCTGTTCGACCATCAGAACTGGCGCCTCTGCGCGCTCCGCGCCCTTGGCAAGCGCGATTTCGAAACCCTGACCGCCGATTACCATGAACGCGACGACCCGATGCTGATCGAATATATCGTCCGCGCGATCCTGCCCCGGCGCGGCATCAGCGCCCGGCCTGAAGAGGTGCTCTTGACGATGGGCGCGCAAAACGGGCTGTGGCTGGCCGCCGAGGTGCTTTTGTCGAAAGGCAGCGTCGCGGCGCATGAAGACCCGGCCTATCCCGGCCTTCGCGCTATCCTTGCCGCCTCGCGCTGTCGCCCGGTGGCGGTGGCTGTCGACGAAGGCGGCCTGCCACCCGACCGTCTGCCCGAGGATGTCGATGTCGTCTTTACCACCGCCAGCCACCATTGTCCGACCAATGCAACGATGCCCGTCGAACGCCGCAGCGCCCTTTTGCGTAAGGCCGAGGCGGAAGATTTCCTGATCGTCGAGGACGATTACGAATTCGAGATGTCGTTCCTGAAAGCCGCCTCGCCGTCACTCAAGTCGCTCGACCGCGATGGACGGGTGATCTATGCGGGCTCGTTCTCGAAATCGCTGTTCCCCGGCCTCCGGCTTGGCTATCTGGTTGCCCCCGAACCCTTCATCCGCGAGGCCCGGGCCCTTCGTGCCACCGTCCTGCGGCACCCGCCCGGACATATCCAGCGCACCGCCGCCTATTTTCTGTCGCTGGGCTACTACGACGCGCAGATGAACAAGATGAAGGCTGCCTACAAACGGCGCCGGCAGATCATGGAAGAGGCGATCGGCGACTGTGGCCTGACGCTGGCGGGCCGCGCCGAATTCGGCGGGTCGAGTTTCTGGATGCAGGCGCCCGACGGCACCGATACCGAAGATCTTGCCCGGACCCTGCGCGCCTCGGGCGTGCTGATCGAACCCGGTCGCATCTTCTTTTCCGGCGCGAACCCGCCCCGCACCTACTACCGCCTCGCCTATTCCTCGATCGCCAACGCGCGCATTCCCGAGGGTATCGCATTGATTGCCGAGGCGCTGGAATGAACTGGACTCATGCGGGTTGCCCGGCTGGCCCTAACCCGCGTCGAGACTGGCAGGGTAAAACGCCACCATATCCCCCGTTTGCAGGAGTTGAGCCATGAAGATGACCACCGAGGAAGCCTTCGTCAAAGTGCTTCAGATGCACGGCATCGAGCATGCCTTTGGCATCATCGGCTCGGCCTTCATGCCGATCTCGGATATTTTTCCCAAGGCGGGCATCACGTTCTGGGACTGTGCTCACGAAGGTTCGGGCGGGATGATGGCCGACGGGTTTACCCGTGCATCGGGCAAGATGTCGATGATGATCGCCCAGAACGGCCCCGGCATCACCAATTTCGTGACCGCCGTGAAAACCGCCTACTGGAATCATACGCCGCTTCTTCTGGTTACACCGCAGGCCGCCAACAAGACCATCGGCCAGGGCGGCTTTCAGGAAGTCGAGCAGATGAACCTGTTTCAAGACATGGTCGCCTATCAAGAAGAGGTTCGCGATCCGTCGCGCGTGGCGGAAGTGCTGAACCGCGTCATTCTGAATGCCAAGCGTCACTCTGGCCCGGCGCAGATCAACTTTCCGCGCGATTACTTCACCCAGGTGATCGACATCGACCTGCCCGCCATCGTCGAGTTTGAACGTCCCTCGGGCGGTGCCGAGGCGCTGGACGCGGCGGCCAAGCTGCTGTCCGAAGCAAAGTTCCCGGTGATCCTGAACGGCGCGGGTGTGGTCATCGGTGGTGCTATTCCGGCCTCGATGGCGCTGGCCGAACGGCTCGATGCAGCCGTGTGCGTCGGCTACCAGCACAATGACGCCTTCCCCGGCTCGCATCCGCTGTTCGCCGGGCCACTGGGCTACAACGGCTCGAAGGCCGGGATGGAGTTGATCCAGAAGGCCGATGTGGTGCTGGCGCTGGGCACGCGGCTGAACCCGTTCTCGACCCTGCCCGGCTATGGTCTGGATTACTGGCCGAAGGATGCCAAGATCATCCAGGTCGACATCAACCCGGCCCGGATCGGCCTGACGAAAAACGTTGCAGTCGGCATTGTCGGTGACGCCCGACAGGTCGCCGAAGGCCTTTTGTCGCGGCTTTCCGCCAGTGCGGGCGATGCCGGGCGGACCGACCGCAAGAACCTGATCGCAAACACGAAATCCCGATGGGCGCAGCAACTTTCGTCGATGGACCATGAAGACGACGATGCCGGCACCAGCTGGAACGAACGCGCCCGCAAGGCCAAACCCGAGTGGATGAGCCCGCGCATGGCCTGGCGCGCAATCGAGGCGGCACTGCCGAAAGAGGCGATCATCTCGTCCGATATCGGCAACAACTGTGCCATCGGCAACGCCTACCCGACCTTCGAGAAGGGCCGCAAATACCTCGCCCCCGGGCTTTTCGGCCCCTGCGGCTACGGCCTGCCATCGATCGTCGGCGCCAAGATCGCCTGCCCGGACGTTCCCGTGGTGGGCTTTTCCGGCGACGGCGCTTTCGGCATAGCGGTGACCGAGCTGACCGCCATCGGCCGCAAGGAATGGCCCGCGATCACGATGGTCGTCTTCCGCAACTACCAGTGGGGCGCGGAAAAGCGGAACTCGACGCTCTGGTTCGACGACAATTTCGTCGGCACCGAGTTGGACGACGATGTCTCCCTACGCCGGGATCGCTGCGGCCTGCGGCTTGCAGGGCGTGCAGGAGACGACGATGGAGGGCCTGCGCGCGGCGCTGACCAAGGCCATCGACGATCAGATGAAGCACGGCAAGACCACCCTGATCGAAGCGATGATCAATCAGGAACTGGGCGAGCCGTTCCGCCGCGACGCGATGAAGAAACCCGTCGCCGTGGCCGGGATCGACGCCGCCGACATGCGTCCGCAGCAGGGCGCCTGACGCATGCTGCCCCTCGACCTTGGTTGGGGGCAAGGCGTTGTGCTGGCGCTGATCGTGCTGGCAGCGGCCTTTGTGCGCGGTTATTCTGGCTTTGGATTTTCGGCGCTTGTCGTGGCCACGGGCGGGCTTTTCATGAACCCGCTTTTGCTGGTGCCGGTGGTAATCTTGGCCGAAATCACAATGACCGGGTTTCAGGCACGCGGCCTTCGCGGCCAAATCGACTGGCGCCGCGTGGCGGCCCTTTTGACGGGCGCCGCCATCGCCATGCCGTTCTCGATTTGGGTTCTGGCGCGGATCGGCACCGATCCGGCC
>JBBKVJ010000373.1:0-5113 GCA_037968375.1 Paracoccaceae bacterium
GACGGCGGTGAAATCGACGGTGGCGGGTGTGGTCATGATGTCCTCGACGCTGGGGCGGGCCGGTCCGGCCGCTGGCTGCGGCGGACCCTAGCCCGCGCGGTGCCCCTTGGCCAGATTGCAGTTTCCGGGGCCTGGCATTTGCGTTAGGTTCGGCGACCAAGGGCACCCCGGATGGGTCCCGGCCTTGGGGACAGTGGTGGCAAGATTCGATCGATATTTCCTGTCGCAGCTTTTGATGCTGTTCGGCTTTTTCTCGCTGGTGCTGGTTGGCGTCTACTGGGTCAACCGGGCGGTGGCGCTGTTCGATCAGATCATCTCCGACGGCCAGTCGGCGGGGGTATTCCTGCAACTGACCGCGCTGACCCTGCCCAACGTGATCCGTCTTGTGCTGCCGATCTCGGCCTTCGCGGCCTCGGTCTTCATCACCAACCGGCTGATCGCGGAAAGCGAGCTGGTGGTGGCCCAGGCCTCGGGCCTCGGGCCGTTCCGGCTGGCCCGTGCGCCGGTTGTGTTCGGCCTGATCGTGTCGCTGCTGTTGGCGCTTTTGGCGCATGTGCTGGTGCCGGCGTCGCGCGTCGAGCTGCGCGATCAGCAAAACGAGATCGCCCAAAACGTCACCGCGCGTTTTCTGGTCGAGGGAAGGTTTCAGCATCCCGCCGACGGTCTGACCGTCTATATCCGCGAGATCACCGAGGCGGGCGAGTTGAACGGCGTCTTTCTGGCCGACAGCCGCCGCCCGGGATCGCGCACCACCTATACCGCCGCGCGGGCGTTGCTGGTCCGGGCCGAGGCCGGGCCAAAGCTGGTGATGGTCGAAGGTCTGGCGCAGACCTATGATCTTGCGACCCGGCGCCTGTCAACGACGCGTTTTTCGGACTTTGCCTACGATCTGGCCGGGCTGATCGGCGGCGGCAGCGCCAGCACAACCGACCCGCGCGAATTGCCGACGCTGATGCTGTTACGCCCGACCCCGGCCCTACTGGAGGCGACCGGCAAGCCCGCCTCGGTGCTGCTCTACGAGGCGCATGCGCGGATCGCGCAACCCTTCCTGGGTCTGGTCGGTGCATTGATCGGCTTTGCGGCGTTGATTGCCGGCGGGTTCAGCCGGTTCGGCCTCTGGCGGCAGGTGGCGCTGGCGATCGTCCTGCTGGTCGTTGTGCAGTTCCTCGACAACGCCGTCGCCGACCGGGCGCTGGCCGATGCCAGCCTGGTGCCGCTGGTCTATCTGCCCGAAGCGGTGGGGCTGATCGCGGCGGTCATGCTGCTGGGCTGGTCGGGGCGCACCCGACGACGGCGGCAGCGTCGGGCCGAGGTCCTGGCATGACGCTGGACCTCTACTTTGCACGGCGGTTTCTCAAGGCCTTCGGTCTGGTCTTCGGGGCGTTTCTGGGCTTCTTGCTGCTTCTCGAGATGGTCGAGCAGATCCGCCGCTTTGACACCTCGGAACTGGGTCTGCGCGAGGCGTTCGAACTGGCGCTGCTGTCGGCACCCGAGACGCTGTACCGAATCCTGCCGCTGATCGTTCTTCTGGCCACATTGGTGCTGTGCCTCGGGTTGGCGCGGTCGAGCGAGCTGGTGATCGCGCGTGGTGCAGGCCGATCAGGGCTGACCAGTCTGATCGGGCCGGTTCTGACGGCGCTGGTGATCGGCGCGCTGGCGGTGGCGGCGTTCAATCCCATCGTCGCGGCGACCTCGTTGCAATACGAGGCGAAGGCGGCGCGCTATGCTGGCGGTCAGACCAGCGTGCTGTCGGTCTCGGATGAAGGGCTGTGGCTGCGCCAGGGTGGGCCTGCGGGCCAGACGGTGATCCGCGCCAGCCGCGCCTCGCGCGATGGTACGGTGTTGTACGGGCTGACGTTCCTGTCGTTCTCGCCCGATGGCGTGCCGGTCAGCCGGATCGAGGCCGAAGAGGCACAACTGGCCGAAGGCCGCTGGGATATCCACGATGCCAAGGAATGGCCCTTGGGCCTGACCGGCAATCCCGAACGCGAGGCGGTGCTGCGCGCGCAGATGACGCTGACCTCGGACCTGACGGTCGACCGCATCCGCGACAGTTTCGGCACCCCCTCGGCGGTGCCGATCTGGGAGTTGCGCCGCTATATAGCGCAGTTGGAAACCGCCGGATTTTCCGCCCGCCAGCACCGCGTCTGGTTCCATATGGAACTGGCGATGCCGTTCTTTCTGGTCGCGATGATGCTGATCGGCGCCGGGTTTACGATGCGCCACGCGCGGTTCGGCAAGACCGGCCAGATGGTGCTGTTCGCGCTGTTGTTGGGGTTCACGCTGTATTTCATGCGCAACTTCGCGCAGGTTCTTGGCGAGAGTGGCCAAATCCCCGCAGTTCTGGCCGCATGGAGCCCGCCTGTCGCGGGAATCCTTGCCTCGCTCGGGCTTCTGTTGCATCTGGAGGATGGATGAACCGGGCCGCCACCCTCCTTCTTGCCGGGCTGATGCTGGCGCTTGCGCTGTTTGCGCCCGAAGCCGCACGCGCGCAGGATACCGCAACGCTACTGGCCGATACCGTGCGGATCGAGGCCGACCGGGTGCTGATCGCCGAGGGCAATGTCGAGGTCCTGTATCGCGGCACCCGGCTGCGCGCGACGCGCATCCTTTACGATGGTGCCGCCGACCGGTTGACCATCGATGGTCCGATCACCCTGACGCAAGGCCCGGATGTGGCATTGTTCGCCGATCAGGCCGAGCTGACCACCGACCTGCAGGACGGTATCTTGACCAGCGCGCGTCTGGTTCTGGACCAGCAATTGCAACTGGCCGCGGTTGAGATCGCCCGCGTCGGCGGGCGCTATACCGAGTTGAACAAGGTCGTCGCCTCGTCCTGCCAGGTCTGTCCCAGCAATCCGGTCCCGCTCTGGTCGATCCGGGCGCGGCGGGTGATCCATGACCAGCAGACGCGGCAGATCTATTTCGAGGGCGCCCAGTTCCGCGCTTTCGATGTGCCGATCTTCTATATCCCGCGTCTGCGGCTTCCCGACCCGACGCTGCAGCGTTCGACCGGGCTTTTGTTTCCGACCGTGCGCAGCAGTTCCGCGCTGGGCACCGGGATCAAGCTGCCTTATTTCATCACCCTCGGCCGGTCTGCCGACCTGACTGTCACGCCCTACATCTCGGGCAAGACCACGACGCTGGAACTGCGCTACCGGCAGGCCTTCCGCACCGGCGATATCGAGTTTGAGGGTGCGGTATCGCAAGACGATATCCTGCCCGACGACACCCGCTATTACCTCTTTGGCGAGGGCGCCTTCGATCTGCCGCGCGATTTCAAGCTGGAGTTCGCACTGCAGGTGGTGTCGGACGACGCCTATCTGGTCGATTACGACTATTCTGATGACGACCGGCTGGAAAGCAGCCTGACGCTGTGGCGCACCCGTCGCGACGAACAGATCGAGTCCAGCGTGCTGGCCTTCCGCTCGCTGCGCGAGGGCGACGACAATTCCACGCAACCCTCGATCATGGCCGAAAGCAGCTATGTCAGGCGCTTTGTGCCCGCGGCCCTTGGCGGCATCGCCATGTTCGAGATCGAGCGGCTGGCCACCTACCGCAGTTCCGACCTTGATGGCGACGGACGTGACGTGAACCGCACCACGGCAGCGCTGGGCTGGCGCCGGACCGGGGTGATCGGGCCCGGGTTTCAGGCCACAGCCGAGGCCGGGGTAAATGTCGATTTCATCCAGGTCACCGATGACACCTCGTTTGAGCAATCGATCAGCCGCGCCCAGCCCGAACTTGGGCTGACGCTGCGCTGGCCGCTGTCGAAAGTCAGCGCGCGCGGCGTCACCCATATCGTCGAGCCGGTGGCGATGCTGGCCTGGTCGGGCGAAGATCTGGACGCGGCGCCGAACGAGGACAGCGTGCTGGTGGAATTCGACGAGGCGAACCTGTTGTCATTCACCCGGTTTCCGGGCTCGGACGCCCGCGAAGAGGGTTTGCGGCTGGCCCTGGGTGTCGGCTGGACCCGGATCAACCCGGAGGGCTGGCAAAGTGCGCTGACCTTCGGGCGCATCCTGCGCGAGACGACGCCGGATTATTTCGGCGACGGCACCGGTCTTGACGGTGACAGTTCGGATTGGCTGGTGGCCGCCAGCCTGCAGATCCCGAACCGGCTGGCGATGACCGGACGCGCGCTGTTCGATGACGGGTTCGGGCTGACCAAGGGCGATATCCGGATCGGCTATTCCGATGCCCGCTTCGATATCGAGACCGGGTTGGTCTATCTGACCGCCTCGATGGCCGAGGACCGGCCCGAGGATATCGCCGAATGGGCGCTGGAAGGGGCATGGCGGATCAACCCCAACTGGACCGGGCGGTTCAACTGGCGCTATGACATCGAGGAAAACCGTGCCGCGCGGGCCGGTCTGGGGCTGGGTTGGAAGAACGAATGCCTTGCCGTTGATCTTTCCCTCTCGCGTCGGTTCACGTCCTCGACTAGTCTGCGCCCGACCACGGATTTCGGCCTGTCGGTAGAGCTGATAGGATTCGGAACCGGTAGTGAAAGTGGTGCGCCCCGGCGCCGCTGCATCAATTGAGGCGCCAAGGGACGGCGGGATGAGCATGAACTTCAAAGCGACCTTTCTTCTGACCGGCCTGATCGCGACCCTTGCGGCGCTGTCTTCGGCTGCCCCTGCGCAGGCGCAAGGCAACCTGTTCAGCCCGGCGGTCTACGTCAACGACCGGGTGATCACGCAATACGAGGTCGAGCAGACCAAACTGTTCCTCGGACTTCTGCGGCAACCCGGCGATCTCGACAAGCTGGCTGTCGAGCGTCAGATCGAGGACAAGCTGCGCCTCGATGCCGCAATCGCCAACGGTGTCACCGCCGATCCCGAAGCGGTCGAGACCGGAATGGAAGAATTCGCGGCCCGCGTGAACCTGCCGAAAGAGGAATTCATTGTCGCCATCGGTCGTGCCGGGGTGGCCGAAGAGACGTTCCGCGCCTTTGTCGAGGCCGGCATCCTGTGGCGCGACGTGGTGCGCGCCCGCTTTGGTCCGCGCGCCCAGGTCAGCGACGCCGAGGTCGACCGCGCCTTTGCGCTGTCGTCGCAGCAATCGGGCGTGCAGGTGCTGATCTCGGAAATGGTGCTGCCCGCCGACACCC
>JBBKVJ010000374.1:0-6288 GCA_037968375.1 Paracoccaceae bacterium
GCCCTGCTTGGCACGGTCATCGGCAAGATCCGCTTTGCCCTGCCGCCACTGGTCACTGGCCTGGTCGTCACCATGATCGGTCTGGCCCTTGTCAAAGTCGGCATTCAATACGCGGCCGGCGGTGTGCCTGCCATCGGAACGCCTGAATACGGGTCGCTTTTGAACTGGTCGGCCGCGCTGATCGTGATCATCGTCACGCTGGGTCTGAAGTTCTTCGCCAAGGGAATGATCTCGATTTCAGCCGTCCTTATCGGTCTGATCGTGGGCTACATCTATGCGCTGATGGTCGGCATGATCAGCTTTGGGGGCGACTTTGGCATCATCGCAAGCTGGAATAAGGCCGCCGTCTTTGCCCTGCCGATGCCGTTCAAATACGGGTTCGAGTTTAGCGCAGCCGCCATCATCGGCTTCTGCCTGATGGCCTTCATCTCGGCCATTGAAACTGTCGGCGACGTTTCCGGTATCACCAAGGGCGGCGCGGGGCGCGAGGCCACGAACGCGGAAATCCAGGGCGCGACCTATGCCGACGGTCTGGGCACGGCGTTTGCCGGTATCTTCGGCGGCTTTCCGAACACCTCGTTCAGCCAGAACGTCGGCCTGATCGCCATGACCGGCGTCATGAGCCGCCACGTCGTGACGATCGGCGCGATCTTCCTGATCATCTGCGGGCTGGTCCCAAAGGTCGGGGCAATCATCCGCACCATCCCGATCGAAGTGCTTGGTGGCGGTGTGATCGTGATGTTCGGCATGGTTGTCGCTGCCGGTATCTCGATGCTGTCGGACGTGGACTGGAACAAAAGGAACATGGTGATCTTCGCCATCGCCCTGTCGGTCGGTCTTGGCCTGCAACTGGAACCGGGCGCAGTTCAGCACTTGGGTGAAACCGGGCGCATCCTGATGACCTCGGGCCTGCTGCCCGCCGCGCTGATCGCCATCGTGCTGAACCTGATCCTGCCAGAGCATCTGTCGGACGAAGCAACCGAGGAAGTCTCGGGCGGTATGTCAGGCCACGGCGAAGGCAAACTGCACCACGATTAATCTGAAATAGCCGGCACCTGTTCCGGGTGCCGGGCGACGCCGAATACAAGGCACCGGTCCGAAATGTCCGGAATTCTGCCCCGCAATCCCGCCAATTGAACCCAATCAAAGGAATTCTCCGTGTCTGAAATGTTTCCCGACATCGACCCTATCGAGTCACAAGAGTGGCAGGATGCCATTGCTGATGTGATTGAGCGGGATGGCGCTAATCGTGCGCATTATTTGTTGGACAAGGCAGTCCAGCAGGCGCGGGCGGCGGGGGCTAATCTGCCGTTCAGTGCCACGACGCCGTACCAGAACACCAGTCCCGCCGATGATCTGCTTGAGATTCCCGGTGATATGGAGATGGAAAAGCGTATTCGGCGGATCAACCGCTGGAACGCCATGGCCACGGTTGTTCGGCGCAATAAGGTCAGCAGTGAATACGGCGGCCATATCGCGTCCTTCGCCAGCTCTGCCTGCATGTATGACATCGGGCTGAACCACTTCTGGCGCGCCAAGTCTGCGATTCACGGCGGCGATCTGGTGTTCTTTCAGGGCCATGTGGTGCCGGGGATTTATGCGCGCTCCTTCATGGAAGGTCGCTTTACCGCCGAGCAGATGGAAAATTTCCGGTCTGAAGTTGGCGGTGGCGGCCTTAGTTCCTATCCGCACCCCTGGCTGATGCCGGATTATTGGCAGTTTCCGACTGTCAGCATGGGACTTGGCCCGCTGATGGCGATTTATCAGGCCCGGTTCATGAAATACATGCACAACCGGGGCCATATCGACATGGCCGACCGCAAGGTCTGGTGCTTCCTTGGCGACGGCGAGATGGACGAACCGGAAAGCCGGGGCGCCATCGATCTTGCCGCGCGCGAAAAGCTGGACAACCTGATTTTTGTGGTCAACTGCAACCTGCAGCGCCTTGACGGGCCGGTGCGCGGCAACGGCAAGATCGTGCAGGAACTTGAGGGCGGCTTCCGTGGCGCGGGCTGGGAAGTGCTGAAGGTGCTTTGGGGCAAGGGCTGGGATGATCTGCTGGAAATGGACGTCAGCGGGCGCTTGCGCCAGTTGATGGATGAGACTTTGGACGGCGACTATCAGACGTTCAAATCAAAAGACGGCGCCTTTATCCGCAAGCATTTCTTCGGCAAGTACCCGGAAACTGCCGCGCTGGTCGAGGATATGACCGACGATCAGATCTGGGCGCTGCGCCGGGGCGGGCATGATCCGCAAAAGGTTTATACCGCGTTCAAACGCGCGTCCGAGGTCAAGGGCCAGCCGACGCTGCTGTTGGTCAAGACCGTCAAGGGCTATGGTATGGGCACCGGCGGCGAGGGGCAGAATACCTCGCACCAGCAAAAGAAAATGGCCGAGGATCAGCTGCGCGCGATGCGTGACCGCTTTGATATTCCGGTCAGTGACGAGGATATTCCAAAGGCGCCGCTGGTCACGCTGAACAATGCGCAAAAGGCCTATCTTGCCGACAAGCGCAAGGCGTTGGGCGGGCCGTTCCCGGCACGGTTCACCGGCGCACCCGCGCTGGAAATCCCGCCACTGGAGACGTTCAAGGCACAGCTGGAATCGACCGGCGAGCGTGAAATATCCACCACGATGGCGTTCGTGCGCATCCTGACGACGCTGCTGCGCGACAAGAAGATCGGCAAGAACATCGTGCCGATCGTGCCCGATGAATCGCGTACGTTTGGCATGGAGGGTCTGTTCCGCTCGGTCGGGATCTACAACCCGTTGGGTCAGCATTATACCCCCGAAGACGCCGATCAGATGATGTTCTACAAGGAAACCACCGACGGTCAGGTCCTGCAGGAAGGCATCAACGAGGCCGGCGCCATGGCCGACTGGATCGCCGCCGCCACGTCCTATTCGAACCACGGCGTGCCGATGATCCCGTTCTTCATCTACTACTCGATGTTCGGCTTCCAGCGGATCGGCGATCTGGCCTGGGCGGCGGGCGATAGCCGTGCGCGTGGCTTCATGTTGGGCGGCACCGCCGGGCGCACCACGCTGAACGGCGAAGGCTTGCAGCACGAGGATGGGCATAGCCACATCCTTGCCAGCACCATTCCGAACTGCATCAGCTATGATCCGACCTTCAGCTATGAGGTCGCCGTCATCATCCACCACGGCATGGACCGGATGTATGCGCGTCAGGAAGACGTCTATTTCTACCTGACCCTGATGAACGAGAACTACCGCCATCCCGCAATGCCGATGGGCGCCGAAGAGGGCATCATCAAGGGGCTGTACCGGTTCCAGAAAACCGCCAAGCCGGGCAAAAAGCACGTCAACCTGATGGGATCGGGCACCATTCTGATGCAGGCGATCAAGGCCGCCGAGATGCTGAAGAAAGACTTTGGTGTGACGTCCGATCTGTGGTCGGCCACCAGCTTTAACGAGCTGGCCCGCGATGGGCAGGACGTGGCGCGCCACAACCGGCTGAACCCGCTGGGCAAGCAACGCAAGGCCTATGTGACCGCGCAGATGGAGCAGGCGAAGGGGCCTGTCATCGTGGCCACCGACTATATGAAGAACTACGCCGAACAGGTCCGGTCCTTTGTGCCGGGGCGCTTTACGGTGCTGGGCACCGACGGCTTTGGCCGGTCCGACAGCCGCGTCAACCTGCGCCGGTTCTTCGAGGTCGACGCAAATCACATCGCCGCCGCCGCCATGGTCGATCTGTTCCGCGAGGGTGCAGTCACCGAAAAGGACATGGCAGCAGCGTTGAAGAAATACGACATCGACGGCGGTAAGCCGAACCCACGGCTTGTATAAGCGCCGAACGAGGAGACAGAGAATATGACAATAGACGTCAAAGTTCCGGACATCGGCGATTTTACCGACATTCCGGTGATCAGTGTGTTGGTCAGCGTCGGCGATATGGTTGCCGTAGAAGATCCGCTGGTCGAGCTGGAGTCTGACAAAGCGACGATGGAAGTGCCATCGTCGGCGGCTGGCAAGGTCGTGGAAATCAAGGTCAAGGAAGGCGACAAGGTCTCCCAAGGAACCCTGGTGCTGATCCTTGAGGGCGAGGCCAGCGGCGGCGGCGACGCCAAAGCCGCGCCCAAGGAAGAGGCGAAAGCCGAGGCCCCCAAGGCCGCTAGCGCGCCAGCCACCCCTGCCGCAGCCGCGCCGGTTGTCACCGATGCCGGGTTCAACAAGGCCCATGCCTCGCCGTCGGTGCGCGCGTTTGCCCGCAATCTTGGCGTCGATCTGGCCCGCATCAACGGCACCGGGCGCAAGGGCCGTATCCTGCGCGAGGATGTGACCAATTCGTTCAAAACCGCGTCCCCGGCGGCCGCCGCTGGCGCTGTCTCGGGCGGCATGGGCATTCCGCCAATCCCGACAGTCGATTTTTCCAAGTTCGGACCCATCGAGACCATCGAAATGCCGCGCATCAAAAAGCTGTCCGGCCCGGCGCTGCATCGCAGTTGGCTGAACATCCCGCATGTGACGCACAACGAAGAGGCCGACATCACCGAGCTGGACAAGTACCGCAAGGAATTGGACACGGCGGCGAAGGCCGAAGGCTACCGCGTCACGTTGCTAAGCTTCGTCATCAAGGCGGCTGTGTCCGCGCTGAAAACCCATTGGGAGGTGAACAGTTCGATCCATCCCGACGGCGACAAGCTGATCAAGAAAGACTTCTATAACATTGGTTTTGCCGCCGACACGCCGAACGGCCTGATGGTGCCGGTGATCAAGGACGCCGACCGCAAGGGGCTGGTGCAAATCAGCCGCGAACTGGGCGATCTGTCCGCGCAGGCCCGCGACGGCAAGCTGAAAGGCCCTGACATGCAGGGCGCGACCTTCACCATCTCGTCGCTGGGCGGCATCGGGGGCACCAGCTTTACCCCCATCGTCAACGCGCCCGAGGTGGCGATCCTGGGGCTGACCCGCTCCAAGATATCCCCGGTCTGGGACGGAGAGGCGTTCCAGCCGCGCAACATGCAGCCGCTGTCGCTAAGTTATGACCACCGTGCCATCGACGGTGCCCTGGCGGCCCGGTTCTGCGCCACCCTGAAACACCTGCTCGGCGATGTGCGCCGGCTGATGCTGTAAGGGGGGGTCGAAAACATGGATATCAAAGTACCAGATGTCGGCGATTTTAGCGACATTCCGGTGATCAGCATTCTGGTGGCGGTGGGTGACACGGTCGCCAAGGAAGACCCGCTGATCGAGCTGGAATCTGACAAGGCAACGATGGAAGTTCCCTCGCCCGCCGCCGGAACAGTGAAAGAAATCAAGGTCAAGGAAGGCGATAAGGTCTCCGAGGGATCGGTCATCATGGTGTTCGAGGGCGTTGAGTCCGGCGATGCGCCAAAGGCCACCAAGGCCGACGAACCTGCCAAAGAAGCCCCCAAGGCGGCGCAGGCCACCGGCACCGCGTCTGGTCCGGGTGATATCCACGGCGAGGTGGTCGTGCTTGGCTCTGGCCCCGGCGGCTACACGGCGGCGTTCCGCGCAGCAGACCTTGGCAAAAAGGTCGTCCTGATCGAGAAATACCCCGACCTTGGCGGCGTCTGCCTGAACGTCGGCTGCATCCCCTCGAAGGCGCTGCTGCACGCGGCCAAGGTGATCACCGAGGCCGAAGAAATGGCCGATCACGGCGTCAGCTTTGGCAAGACCAAGATCGATGTCGACAAGCTGCGCGGCTGGAAATCCAGTGTGGTCACCCAGTTGACCGGCGGCCTGGCTGGCCTTGCCAAGGCGCGCAAGGTCACCGTGGTCAATGGCTATGGCCGGTTCACCGGGGCAAACATGATCGAGGTGCAGACCGACGACGGCGTGAAAACCGTCAGCTTTGACAACTGCATCATCGCCGCCGGGTCCGAGCCTGTGAAACTGCCCTTCATCCCGCATGATGATCCGCGCGTGATCGATTCCACCGGCGCGCTGGAACTGGAAGATATCCCAAAGCGCATGCTGATCCTTGGCGGTGGCATCATTGGGCTGGAAATGGCCTGTGTTTACGACGCCATGGGCACCAAGATCACCGTGGTCGAGTTCATGGATCAGCTGATGCCCGGTGCCGACAAGGACATCGTCAAGCCGCTGCACAAGCGCATTGAAGGGCGCTATGAAAAGATCCTGCTGAAGACCAAGGTGACCAACGTCGAGGCTGAAAAGAAGGGTCTGAAAGTCACCTTCGAGGATGCCAAGGGCGAAACGACAACCGACACCTTCGACAAGGTGCTGGTCGCGGTCGGCCGCCGCCCGAACGGCAAGCTGATCGACGCTGAAAAGGCC
>JBBKVJ010000375.1:0-4663 GCA_037968375.1 Paracoccaceae bacterium
CCGGTCGCACAGCCCCGGCGGGCCGCCGCATGGGCCATGCCGGTGCCATCGTGGCGGGCGGCAAGGGCGACGCGGAAAGCAAGATCGAGGCGATGAAAAGCGCCGGGATCGTCGTGTCGGACAGCCCGGCGGGGCTGGGTGAGGCCGTGCTGAAGGCGATTGGGTGATGATCCCACGGTACTCTTGGGCACTTTCGCTTGTGGTCGTCATGGCAGTTGCTGGCCAAGCTGATGCCTATCTTGGGCAAACCGGAAAGGCGGGAAACGGCCGATCCTTCGTGTGGACGCATCCGGACAGAGGTCAGTTTTTCGATTTCCCCGCAGGCATGTTCGCCCTGAGAAACAAAGGTCGGGGTTTTGACTACAGGGTTCGGTTCAACGGCCAGAAGATCAGCGCAGAAGCCGTCACCAAATGGATTGAGGTATTCTGTGGCTTCATGAATAGAACCCCTAGTGTGGTTCTGAGCAATCCATCGAGCGTGAGAAACCAGATCGCAGATTTTGCCTGTAATTGACTGAGCACAACCCAGGAGGTCCCGCAATGACAGACCAATTCTCGAACGACCAATTCCACGCCTCCAGCTTTGTGCAAGGCTGCAACGCCGAATATATTCGGCAGCTCCACACTCTGTACGCCGCCAAAATCACTGCAAGTGTCCGCTGATGACCTTCCAACACGCCATCGCCACCTGCTTTGCCAAATACTTCACCTTTTCGGGCCGCGCTTCGCGCCCGGAATACTGGTACTTCTTCCTGTTCCTGTTCCTCGGTTCGATTGCCACCGGCATCCTCGACTCGACGCTTTTCGGCACCGACAACCTGCAGACCGAGGTCGACGGCAGTGGTGCCAGATTCAGCGCCGGCAACAACGGCCCCATCGGCGCGATCTTCTCGCTTGGCACGCTCATCCCGACGCTTTCTGCGGGGTGGCGTCGGATGCATGATACCGGGCGCTCGGGCCTATACCTGCTTTATCCGCTGATCGTGTTCTTCGGACTTTTGACCTTTCTCAGCTTCACAGGCACGCTGACCGCACTCTGGGCCAGCGGCGACATCAGCCAGCTGGGCGGCATTGTCGGCCTGATCGCGGGTATCGCTGTTCTGGTCCTTTTCATCTCGCCGCTGATCGTGATCTGGTGGCTGACCCGTCGCTCAGAACCCGGCCCCAACGCATACGGCCCCAACCCACATGAGGTGACGCCATGACCGAACAGACACCTAACGACCAGTTCCGTGCCTCCAGCTTCCTGCAGGGCCACAACGCGGAATATATCGAGCAGCTTCATGCCCGCTACGCAGGCGACCCCGATGCGGTCGATGCGTCCTGGGCCGAGTTCTTCAAATCGCTGGGCGACAGCGGCCAGGACGCCCAGGCCGAGGCGGCAGGCGCCAGCTGGGGTCGGGCCGACTGGCCGCCGCAACCCAATGACGATCTGACCGCCGCGCTGGACGGGCAATGGGCGGAACCCGCGAAACAAGGCGAAAAAATCAAGGCCAAGGCCGCCGAGAAAGGCGTGCCGGTCAGCGACGATCAGGTGCGCCAGGCGGTGCTGGACAGCATCCGCGCGCTGATGATCATCCGCGCCTACCGTATCCGGGGCCATCTGGTCGCAGATCTTGACCCCCTGGGGATGCGCGATAAGACCCCGCACCCCGAGCTTGATCCGAAATCCTACGGTTTCTCCGAAGCCGACATGGACCGCCCGATCTTCATCGACCATGTCCTCGGCCTCGACTTCGCCACGATGCGCGAGATCGTCGAGATCGTCGCCCGCACCTATTGCGGCACCTTCGCGCTGCAATACATGCACATCTCGAACCCCGAAGAGGCCGGCTGGCTGAAGGAGCGGATCGAAGGGCTGGGCAAGGAAATCGGATTTACCAAGCAAGGCCGCAAGGCGATCCTGAACAAGCTGGTCGAGGCCGAGGGCTTCGAAAAATTCCTGCACGTCAAATACATGGGCACCAAACGCTTCGGCCTTGATGGCGGCGAGACGTTGATCCCGGCGATGGAGCAGGTCATCAAGCGCGGCGGCACGCTGGGCCTGAAGGAGATCATCATCGGGTTGCCGCACCGCGGGCGGCTTAGTGTGCTGGCCAATGTGATGGGCAAGCCCTACCGCGCCATCTTCAACGAGTTTCAGGGCGGCAGTTTCAAGCCCGAGGATGTCGATGGCTCGGGTGACGTGAAATACCACCTTGGCGCCTCATCCGACCGGACCTTCGACGACAACACCGTTCACCTGTCGCTGACCGCCAACCCCAGCCATCTTGAGGCGGTGAACCCGGTCGTCCTTGGCAAAGTTCGCGCCAAGCAAGACCAGATGCACGACGCCGACCGCTCGGCAGTGCTGCCGATTCTGTTGCACGGCGATGCGGCGTTCGCGGGTCAGGGTGTCGTTGCCGAAGGCTTTGGCCTGTCCGGTCTGCGCGGTCACCGCACCGGCGGCACCATGCATATCATCGTCAACAACCAAATCGGCTTTACCACCGCGCCACACTTTTCGCGCTCGTCGCCCTACCCCACGGATATCGCGCTGATGGTCGAGGCGCCGATCTTCCATGTGAACGGCGACGACCCCGAGGCCGTGGTCCATGCCGCCAAGGTGGCCATCGAGTTCCGGCAGAAGTTCCACAAGGATGTTGTGATCGACATCTTCTGCTATCGCCGCTTTGGCCATAACGAGGGCGACGAGCCGATGTTCACCAATCCGGTGATGTACAACCGGATCAAGCGCCACAAGACGACGCTGCAGCTATATACCGAACGGTTGGTCAAGGACGGGCTGATCCCCGAAGGTGAAATCGAGGATATGAAGGCCGCCTTTCAGGCGCATCTGAACGAGGAGTTCGACGCCGGCAAGGACTTCAAGCCGAACAAGGCCGATTGGCTGGATGGCCGCTGGTCGCATCTCGACAAGGAAAAGGGCGATTACGACCGCGGCGAAACCGCGATCTCGAAGAAGGTGATGAAAGAGGTCGGCGCGGCGCTGACAAAAGTTCCTGACGGGTTCAACCTGCACAAGACCGTGGGCCGCCTGCTGGAAGCCAAGGCCGCGATGTTCGAATCGGGGCATGGTTTCGACTGGGCCACCGGCGAGGCGCTGGCTTTCGGCTCACTAGTGACCGAGGGCCTGCCGGTGCGACTGTCCGGTCAGGATTCGATGCGCGGCACGTTCTCGCACCGCCACTCGGCCTTCATCGATCAGGAAAGCGAAGAGCGTTACTATCCGCTGAACCACATCAAGGAGGGGCAGGCCCGTTACGAGGTCATCGACTCGATGCTGTCGGAATATGCCGTCCTCGGCTTCGAATACGGCTATACGCTGGCCGAACCCAACGCGCTGGTGATGTGGGAGGCGCAGTTCGGCGATTTCGCCAACGGCGCGCAGATCATGTTCGATCAGTTCATCTCGTCCGGCGAGGCGAAATGGCTGCGGATGTCGGGCCTCGTCTGCCTTTTGCCGCATGGCTACGAAGGCCAGGGGCCGGAACATTCCAGCGCCCGGCTGGAACGGTTTCTGACGATGTGCGGCAGCGACAACTGGATCGTGGCGAATTGCACCACGCCCGCCAACTATTTCCACATCCTGCGCCGCCAGCTGCACCGCAGCTTTCGCAAACCCTTGATTCTGATGACGCCGAAATCGTTGCTGCGCCACAAGATGGCGGTCTCGGATGCGGATGACTTCACCACCGGCTCCAGCTTTCACCGCGTCCTCTGGGACGATGCGCAAAAGGGCCATTCCGATACCAAACTGGTGACCGACAAGAAGATCAAGCGCGTCGTCCTGTGCTCGGGCAAGGTCTACTTTGATCTGCTGGAGGAACGCGACGCACGCGGCATCAAGGATGTCTACCTGCTGCGCGTCGAGCAGTTCTATCCGTTCCCGGCCCTGTCGCTGGTCAAGGAACTGGAACGCTTCAAGCAAGCCGAGGTTGTCTGGTGCCAGGAAGAGCCCAAGAACCAGGGCGGCTGGTCCTTCATGGAACCCAATATCGAATGGGTCCTGACCCGGATCAAATCCAAGAACTCGCGGCCCCGTTACGCGGGTCGCTCGGCCGCAGCTTCGCCCGCCACGGGTCTGGCCAGCCGCCACAAGTCAGAACAAGCCGCGCTCGTGAACGACGCGCTTACCATCGAAGGGAAATAAGACATGTCCGTAGAAGTGCGCGTTCCGACGCTGGGCGAAAGCGTCACCGAAGCCACCGTCGCCACCTGGTTCAAGAAGCCGGGTGAGGCTGTGGCGGTTGATGAAATGCTGTGCGAACTGGAGACCGACAAGGTGACGGTCGAAGTGCCCTCGCCCGCCGCCGGGAAACTGGGCGAAATCGTTGCCGCCGAGGGTGAAACCGTGGGCGTCAACGCGCTCTTGGCCACCATCGCCGAGGGCGAAGGGGCAGCGCCCGCGCCGAAAGAGGATACCAAGGTGGCGGCCAAGGCAGACCCCGATACCGGTGCCAAGGAGGATGCCGACGTCACCCAGACCGAAGCCGGTCCGACCGACGTCAAGCCGCGCAAGGGCGCCGATGTCGAGGATGCGCCCTCGGCGAAAAAGGCGATGGCCGAGGCGGGCCTGTCGCCCGATCAGGTCCAGGGTTCGGGCCGCGACGGTCGGGTGATGAAGGAAGACGTGGCCAAGGCGCGGGCCGCAGCGCCCGAC
>JBBKVJ010000376.1:0-2631 GCA_037968375.1 Paracoccaceae bacterium
CGACCACTACCGCGCCAAGCACGCAGGCCCCGCATGAGCCTGCCTGCCCAAGCCCAGATCGTCGTCATCGGCGGCGGCATCATCGGCTGTTCGACCGCCTATCACCTGGCCCGCGACCACAAGGCCGACGTCGTGCTCTTGGAACAGGGCAAGCTGACCTCGGGCTCGACCTGGCATGCGGCGGGGCTGGTCGGGCAATTGCGATCTTCGGCGTCGATCACCAAGGTGCTGAAATACTCGGTCGATCTTTACAAGACGCTCGACCGCGAAACCGGACTGGAAACCGGCTGGAAGATGACCGGCTGCCTGCGCCTTGCCACCAACCCCGACCGCTGGACCGAATACCGCCGCCTGGCCACCACGGCGCGCAGCTTTGGCATGGACATGCACCTGATCTCGCCCGACGAGGTGCGCCGGATGTGGCCCCTGATGGACACCGCCGATCTGGTCGGCGCCAGCTGGCTGCCCACCGACGGTCAGGCCAGCCCCTCGGACATCACCCAGTCGCTGGCCAAGGGCGCGCGGATGCATGGCGCCAAAATCCACGAGGACGTTCGGGTCACCGGCTTTGGCATGGACGGCGCCCGCATTACCGAGGTCAGGACCACGCAAGGCACCATCCGCTGCGACACGGTGGTGAACTGTGCCGGGCAATGGGCGCGTCAGGTGGGGGCAATGGCTGGGATCGAGGTGCCGCTGCAACCCGTCAAGCATCAATACGTCGTCACCGAAAAGATCCCCGGTCTGGCCACCGACGCGCCGACCCTGCGCGACCCCGACCGCCGCACCTATTTCAAGGAAGAGGTCGGCGGGCTGGTCTTTGGCGGTTACGAGCCGAACCCGCAGCCCTGGGATCTGTCTGCCTCTGGCGGCGATATCCCCGACGATTGGGAGTTTCGCCTCTTCGACGATGATTTCGACCATTTCGAACAGCACATGACCCAGGCCATCGCCCGCATCCCGGCGCTGGAGAACGCTGGCGTCAAGCAGATGATCAACGGCTCGGAAAGTTTCACGCCGGACGGTAACTTCATTCTCGGCGCCGCGCCCGAGTGCGCCAACATGTATGTCGGTGCAGGGTTCAACGCGTTCGGCATCGCCAGTGGCGGCGGTGCGGGCTGGGTGCTGGCGGAATGGGCGATGACCGGCGAGGCGCCGCTGGACCTCTGGGTCGTCGACATCCGCCGGTTTTCCAGCCTTCACCGCGACCGCACCTGGGTCAGCGACCGCACCTGCGAGGCTTACGGCAAGCACTACACCATCGGCTACCCGCACGAGGAATATACCTCGGGCCGCCCGCGCATCACCTCGCCGCTGTATCAGCGGCTGCAGGATGTGGGCGCGGTGTTCGGATCAAAGCTGGGGTGGGAGCGTCCGAACTGGTTCGCGCCGTCGGGTACCGAGGCCCGCGATGTCTATACAATGGGCCGGCAGAACTGGTTCGACGCGGTCGGCGACGAACACCGGCATGTGCGGCAATCGGTGGGCATCTTCGATCAGTCGTCGTTCGCCAAATACGAACTGACCGGCCCCGGCGCTGCTGCGGCGCTGGACTGGATCTGCGCCAACAACGTCGACAGGCCGGTGGGCCGCCTGACCTACACCCAGCTTCTGAACACGCGCGGCGGGATCGAGGCGGACCTGACCGTCGCGCGTCTGTCAGCCGACCGGTTCTACATCGTCACCGGCACCGGCTTTCGCACCCATGACGCGGCGTGGATCGCCGACCACCTGCCCAAGGACGGCGTCACCCTGACCGACATCACCGAAGACTGGGGCACCCTGTCGCTGATGGGTCCGCGGGCGCGCGATGTGCTGGCCCGGGTCACCGGTGCCGATGTCTCGAACGCCGCCTTTCCGTTCGGCCATGTGCAAGAGATCGGCATCGCGGGCGCTGAGGTCCGCGCCTTGCGCATCACCTATGTCGGTGAACTGGGGTGGGAGCTGCATGTGCCCTTGGCCAAGACCGGCGTTGTCTATGACGCGCTGATGACCGCAGGCGCGTCTTTCGGGGTCCGCCCAGTTGGCTACCGTGCGCTGGAATCGCTGCGTCTGGAAAAGGGCTACCGCGCCTGGTCATCCGACATCACCCCCAACGACACGCCGTTCGAGGCCGGTCTTGGCTGGGCCGTCAAGCTGGGCGGCAACACGCCGTTTCTGGGCCGCGAGGCACTGGCGCGGGTCGCAGAACAGCCGCTGACCAAGCGGCTGGCCGGGTTCACGCTGGACGATCCCGACGCAGTGCTGCTGGGCCGCGAGACGATCCTCCGCGACGGCGAGCCGGTGGGCTATCTGACCTCGGGGGGGTATGGCTATACCATCGGCAAAAGCATCGGCTACGGCTATGTCCGCAATGAGGCCGGTGTCAGCGACGCGTTCCTGCAGAGCGGCCGGTATGAGCTGGTGGTCGCCACCGATCGCTATCCCGCGACGCTGTCGATGCGCCCGTTCCACGATCCGGAAAACCGGGCGGTGAAAGCCTAGGTTGTCAGGGAGAGGCCCAAGAACCGGCCTGTCGGCCAGCGCAGCAGAGGGTAGTGGCTGACCGCGGGCTGCCGCAGCGACGGCAACGGTCCTCGCTTTATGGCCAAGCCCCGCCCGCCCTCAATCGTCGCGTTAACGGTGACGTAG
>JBBKVJ010000377.1:0-7686 GCA_037968375.1 Paracoccaceae bacterium
GCGCAGCACCGGCCCGAAGGCGGCCCCGAAGACCCCGGTTTCCAGCCGCACGATCACATCTTCGCGCCGCAGCAACGTGGCCAGTCGTTCACCCACCCGGCGCTGCACTTCTTCGGCAGTATGCAGCCCGTGCCGCGCTTCGATCTCGGCGAAATCGTCGATCCCGATGGCGAAGGCTATGGTCGTCTTGCCCGAGCGCGGGCTAGCCTCCAGCACGCCCTCCAACGCCTCGATCATCGCACCGCGCATCGGCAGGCCGGTGACCCCGTCGCGCGGCATCGCGCGGGCAGAGCCGGTGCGCCCGACGCCGACCAGCGCGAAAAGCGCGGGAAACAGCACGGCGCTTATCACCAGCACCATCTCGCCGCCGAACCAGACCCCGCCCAGCAGCAGCGCCGGGACGAACGGCACGATCTCGCGCCGGAAAATCCAGCGGCGGAGGGCGGCACTTGCCAAAGCGGCCTCGGACGAGCGGGACATGAGCAGCTCTTTCACGCGGAAGGGCAGGGATGCCCGATGCGCAAAAGCTATCCGGCGCCGGTCAGTTGCTGGTTAATGCGGATCGGTCTGATTGCGTCGGATTGTCTTCAATTTTGACCGGATCGCGCAGCAGACCGGCGAAATCGAAGAGACCGGGGTCCAGCAGATGCGAAGGCCGGGCGTTCATCAGCGCCCGGAACATCACCTGACGGCGGCCCGGGCTGCGTTGCTCCCAATCGTCCAGAATGCCCTTCACCTGCTGGCGTTGCAGCCCGTCCTGGCTGCCGCAGAGGTCGCAAGGGATGATCGGATAGGCCATCGCCCGGGCGAACTTCTCGCAATCCGCCTCGGCGACAAAGGCCAGCGGCCGGTAGACGAACAGATCGCCCTCTTCGTTCAACAGCTTCGGCGGCATCGTCGCCAGCCGTCCGCCGTGAAAAAGATTCATGAAGAACGTTTCCAGAATGTCATCGCGATGATGCCCCAGAACCACCGCCGAACAGCCCTCTTCGCGCGCCACCCGGTAAAGATTGCCACGCCGCAGCCGCGAGCAGAGCGCGCAATAGGTGCGCCCTGCGGGCACCTTGTCCATCACCACCGAATAGGTGTCGCGATATTCAATCCGATGCGGCACGCCTTTTTGCGTCAGGAATTCCGGCAGAACCGTCGCCGGAAACCCCGGCTGCCCCTGATCGAGGTTGCAGGCCAACAGTTCAACCGGCAGCAGCCCACGCCACTGCAGCTCGTGCAGCACTGCCAGCAGCGTATAGCTGTCCTTGCCGCCCGACAGACACACCAGCCAGCGCGCGCCGTGTTCGACCATGCCGTAGGTCTCAATGGCGTCCCGCACCTCGCGCACCAGCCGCTTGCGCAGTTTCTTGAACCCGGTCGTCGTGGGCGCGCCGTGGAACAGCGGATGGATATCGTCGGCATCGTCCAGCATCGGGCCTCTCCTTGCTGCCACACATGCCACAGCGGACAGCGCCTTGCAAAGCCGCCGCAAACGAAAAAACCCCGGACCAAATAGCCCGGGGCAATCGGTTTCTCATGATATCAACGTGGTCAGATCGTCGCGTCCATCCGCGCCACGACCCGCACCTTGCCCTTGGCCGAGTTCGACCAGTTCACCTGCACCTGCGCGCCGGCCCCGCCCTGTTCCAGCACGGCATAGGGCATTTCGGTGATCCGGCTACCGCCCGAGGTGGTGATGATGCCTTCCGAGGTGATCGATTCCACCGCGCGCGTGCGGCCGCCAAATGGCAACAGCGGCCCGAAGTCGCAGGTCCACGCGGTCTGCGCGGTGTTTTGGGTGAATGTGGCCGAGGCCGGGTTCGACACCCGCGCGACGACGTTGTGAAACGTGTTGCCCAGAAAGGTGATGTTGCGCGCCTTGGTCATATCGAGGCTGGCAAAGCTGGTGTCCACCGTATCGGCACGGCCGATATTTCCGGCAATCGCGTGGAACATGTTGCCGGTCACTACCAGACCGTCGATGAAATGGCCGGGGCCGTAAGGCTTTACCACGATAAAGCTGAACCAGGACGCCACGTCGATGGCGAGGAAGGTGTTGCTGGTGATCGACACCGCCCCGAAGGTGAAGCCGTTGGTCCAGGCTGGATTGGCCTCATGCTCGTTCGTCAGTTCGATAAAGCAGTTGTCGATGTAATTACCCGTGATCGTGACCTTGTTGGTCACCTCGGTCAGCACCAGACCGCCCCGGCGCACACCGTCGGGTACATCGTCGCCGTTGAAGAAGTGATTGTTGGCGATCATGTGGTTGGCGCCGCCCATGACCCCGAAATGCGCAAAGCGCATCGCCCGGCAGTCGCGCACCTTGACGTCGTTGTGGTTGCTGTTGAAAGCGATCGAGGTTCGGTTCTGTACCGGTATGCTCTGCTCGTTCGACAGGAAGTTGCAGCGGTCGATCTGCATCCCCGAACAGCCCCTTCCGTGCGAGGTGATGCCGCGGTCCTTGGGTCGGATGATATGGCAATCGGCCAGGAAATTCGCCGACCCGTCGGGCGGCAGAAGGATCGCAGAGGCCTTGCCGTTGCACTGGATCTCAACTTCTTGCAGCACCAACTTGTCGAGATTGTTGAAGCCCGAGAAATCCAGAACATGCTGGAACCGCTTGAAGGTGAAGACCTGCGTACCGGTGCCGCCGTACAGCGGCTTGGACAGGGTCAGCGTGCCCGCGCCGACGTTTTTCGCCTTCACATAGATTTCGCGGCCGACACCAGTGCCTACTACCAGCGCGCCGACCGGCACGTTGGCGATGTTTGCCACGCCGGTCAGCTCCAGCGCGTTCGTTGGCGAATAGCTGGCCTGCGAAGTCACCACGACATCGTTCCAGGCCGGATCGTCCACCACGTAAAGCGCGCCATTGCGAATCACCCTGCGGGTGGAAAACTCGGTGCGGTTATTCACGGCCACCTGCACGTTGATAGGGGCGGTCACGTTCACGGTGCGACCACCCATGTCGAGCGAATCGTGGTCCGAGAAGTTCAGCAAAGCCTGGATCGCCTTGCGGAAGCCCTGCATCTCGTCGCCACCGAAGGCGTCGATATAACTCAGCAGGTTGAAGTTCTGCGCCAGTACCAGCCGCGCTGTGTCGGGCATGATCAGCTTGCCCTGAAACCGGGCCGGGCTGTCGATGGTCAGCGAGGTGCCGATGTAAAAATCGCCCGCCGGCACCAGAACCTCGCGCCCCGCCGCCGCGACGTCTGCGGCCTCGAAGGCCGCGTAGTCGTTGGTGACGCCGTCGCCCTTGGCACCATAATCACGCACATCGACCCAGTCCATCAGATTGCGCAGGAAGGCCGAGGTGATGTCCTCGATCACAATGTCGTCGATCCGCACGACGCCGCCGTTCGGCCCGGTCATATCCAGTCCGAAATGGCCGTACAGCGCCTGCGTGCCCCAGGGCATGTCGACGCCGGTGCGCGCGCCGGTGCCGACGATGGCGCTGACCGTGACGACCTGCCCGTACGAGGTCAGCGTCACCGCGGGCCCGGTGGTGACCAGCCCGGTCACCGCCACACCGCCGGCACCACCCGCCCAACCTGCAATGCGGACCGTGGGCAGGTTGCCGCTCAGCGCCTTGACGCGCGCGGTGATACGCAGATAGCAACCCGGCAGGATCGGCGTCTCGCCCATATGGCGCAGTTGCTGTGTGGCGACGGTCTTGACCAGTTCCAGACAGCCCGCGAAATCCTGATCGGCCGGCACATAGGCCGCATTTGGCGCGCCGTTGTAGGTGGCCGAGCCCGGCGTGCCATTGCCGCTGGACCAGACACCCAGCCCGTTCGCAAAGGGCGGCGGCATCAGCACCAACCCGTCGGTAATTGCCTTGTTCATCAAATGCCCTTTCAAAATCGGCTGAACGGCAAACGGGCGGAGACGGGGCCAAAAATGGCGCCGAAGCTCCGCTCGCATGTCTGCCGTTCTCGTGGGGGGCCGGGCCGAAATTGCCCGGATGACTACAGGCCTAGCATCAAAGCCCTAAGGTTGCGTTAACCATTCAGGCGCCAACCTGCGGCGCCTGCAACAGCTGCACGCCGTTGATCTGCCAGCCGTCTTCGGTCTCGATCATCTGATAATCCAGCGCATGGATGCCGCCCGCCGCGTCGGTGACGATGACCCTCTGCCACAGCTGCCCGCCGACCTCGCGCAGATCGCCAAAGGCCACCGCATCGGGGTGCCAGACCATCGGGTAGCCGCCTTTGACCATCGCCTCGAAATTGCCGACATCGCCGAAAATGCCCTGGATGTTCGGCGAAGCATAGCTGAAGGCAGTGGCAAAATCATCGACCAGAAATGCGTCGATCTGGCCGCGGATCACACCCTTGATGGCAGTTTCGGGCGCCTCTTGCGCAGTCGCTGCAAAAGCGGTGCAGCCTATCAGGGCAAGGGAAATCAACAAACGGCGCATCGTGAACCTCCATACTTCCGGTGGAAGAATGGTAGGCCGCGGTGCCCCTGCGTCAATCGCCGCGATCAGACCGCAAGCTGCCCCGCCAGCGCCTTGTCGATCAGCGCGATGGTTTCCTCGACCCCGTAAAGGGCGATGAACCCGCCAAAGCGCGGCCCCTGGCTGGCCCCCAGCAGCACCTCGTAAAGGGCTGTGAACCAGTCGCGCAGCGGTTCGAAGCCGTGCTCCTTGCCGACCGCAAAGACCATCGACTGCAAAGCTTCGGCATCAAGGCCGCCATCCCATGCGGCTAGCCGTCCGCGCAAATCCTCAAACGCCGCCCGCTCGGTGTCAGACGGCGCCCGGAAGACCCGCCCCGGCGCCACGAAGTCGTGAAAGTAGCGCACCGCGAACCCTGCCGCCGCGTCCAGTTGTGGATGGCTTTCGGGCGCCGCCTCGGGCGCATAGCGCTTGATGAACCCCCAAAGGGCGGCCTTGTCCTTGGCAACGGACACAGACGCGAGGTTCAAGAGCATCGCAAACGGCACCACCATGTCCGACACCGGCGGATTGCCCCCGTGGATATGCCACACGGGGTTGGCAAGCTGTGCGTCGATATCCTGCCCCGGATAGGCGCGCAGCTGCTGGTGATATTCGTCCACCGCCTTCGGGATCACGTCGAAATGCATCCGCTTGGCGGTCTTCGGCTTGAGATACATGAAATAGCTCAACGACGCCGTCGAGGCATAGGTCAGCCATTCGTCGATGGTCAGCCCGTTGCCCTTCGATTTGGAAATCTTCTGGCCCTCATCGTCCAAAAACAGCTCATAGGTGAATATCTCCGGCGGTCGCCCACCAAGGATCGAGCAAATTTTCGTATAGATTGGCGTGTTGGGCGCATGCTCCTTGCCATAGGGCTCCCAGTCGACGCCAAGGGCTGCCCAGCGCGCCCCGAAATCGGGCTTCCACTGCAGCTTCACATTGCCGCCTGTCACCGGCAGCACCCATTCGCGCCCATCCTCGTCGTCGAAGGTCACCGTGCCGTCCTTCGCATCGACATGCTTGATCGGCACATACAGAACTCGTCCCGTCTCGGGGTGGATCGGCAGGAAGATCGAATAGGTCTGCTGACGCTCCTCACGCAGGCTCTGCAACATCACCGCCATCAACTCGTCATAGCGTTCCGCCGCGCGCAGCAGGGTCTCGTCAAACCGCCCTGACGCGTAGAAATCGCGCGCCGAATAGAATTCGTAATCGAACCCGAACGTATCAAGGAAACCGCGCAGCATCGCGTTGTTGTGGTCGCCAAAGCTGTCATGCGTGCCGAACGGATCGGGCACCGACGTCAGCGGCTTCTGGATATGCTCGGCCATCGCCTCGCGGTTCGGCACATTGTCGGGCACCTTGCGCAGCCCGTCCAGATCGTCCGAAAAGCTGATCAGCTTGGTCGGAAGGTCCGAGATCAACTCGAACGCCCGCCGCACCATCGTAGTGCGCAGCACTTCGCCAAAGGTGCCGATATGCGGCAGGCCCGACGGGCCATAGCCGGTCTCGAACAGCACATAGCCCTTTTCGGGCGGCGCGTTTTCATAGCGCTTCAGCACCCGGCGCGCCTCCTCAAATGGCCAGGCTTTTGAGCGCATCGCGGCATCGTGCAGATCGGACATCGTGCAATTCCTTCGTCAGGCCGTCCCGGCCAAGTCCCGCTACCTATTGCCGCCGCCCGCGCCCGTCAATATTCTCGCACCCACAGCAAAGCCCCGAAAGGCCATCCATTGGCAGATATCTCCGCCTCGCTCACCCCGCAGGACGCGCTGGTGGCCATCATGATCGCCACCTCGGCGTCCGACGAAAAGATTCGTACCGCCGAGCTTTTGACAATCGAGCGGATCGTCAATCACTTCCCGGTCTTCACCGGCTACGATCAGGACCGACTGACCGACGTGGCCGGCATCGTCTTCGAACTGTTCGAGGATGAAGACGGCATCGCCGCACTGTTCGGGCTGATCCGCGACGCCTTGCCGGCAAAGCTGAATGAAACCGCCTATGCGATGGCCTGCGATGTCGCCGCCGCCGACGGGTTCCTGGGCGAGGGTGAACTGCGCCTTCTGGAAGAGATGCGCTACGAGCTGGATATCGACCGCCTGCACGCCGCCGCCATCGAACGCGGCGCCCGCGCCAGGCACCTGACGGTGTAGCCGGATGCCGATTGCTGCCAATCGCTCTTCCCTGATACGGAACCCGAGGGCAGCGGCTGCCCGGCGGCGCTCGCTCAGGTGCGTCGCCCAATGACGATGATCTCCGGCGCGGCGGGGGTGAATTCCACTCCATCCCAATTGCCCAGGACCCGTTCGGCTGTCAGCCCCGCCGATGCCAGCGTCGCCTCAATCTCATCGCGATCCGGAAACGCGATGTCAGAGTCGGCCGACAGAACCTTTCCGCTCCTTTCCACCCGAAAGAATGAGGTGTAGCGCACGATCCCGGTTCGGGCGTCCTGCGTCACATCGCACCACGTACTGACCGTCCCATGGCGGAGATGCTCCAGCACCTCCATCGTCGCCTCGGGCACCCAGTTGCGCCATTCCGCAACCGCCGGGTTCCGGCTGTCGAACACGAACCGCCCCCCGGGCGCCAGATGCGCCGCGATTGTCGCCGCCACCGCACGCCGATCCTCGGGCGTCAGGAATACCTGAAACGCATGGCCGGTCAGCACGATCAGATCGAATACCCGACCCAGCCGGACCGAGCGCGCATCGGCTTCGACCCAGCGCACCAGATCGCCACCACCGCGCGCCCGCGCGATGCCCAGCATCGCCGCCGCCGGATCGACGCCGACAACATCGGCCACGCCGCGCAAGTTCCGCCGCGAACCGTCCGGTGCCGCAGCCAAGGTCCAGCGCCGATGCCGCGCCTTTGGCCAGCCCCGCACAGAATTCCATTTCTGCGCGCCAGCCGTTCTCCAGATCGTAGAACTCCGCCAACGCCGAATCGCGGTACAGCCGATCCGCGCCCTCAAACGCCATAAACGCTGGTCCAGCGTTCAATCAGCTGCTGCTGCAATTTCCGCGCCCGCGCAGTCCAGGCGCGGCCGCCCTCGGGGCGCTCCATCTCGGCCTCGCTCAACCCCCGGCGTCGGTCCAGATCAGCGGAAAAGATCGCGAAGGCCAGAACCGCGTTCGACGGCGTCTGCACATAGCCCGACAAGGCGCTGACGAAATTCAGTGTCCCGGTCTTGGCAACCACCCGTGCCGGATGGTCGCGCATCGTGCGTCCATTGGCGTCCTTCATCTCGATCC
>JBBKVJ010000378.1:0-8593 GCA_037968375.1 Paracoccaceae bacterium
GTCCCAGGCCTCGCCGGCGCGATCCATCGCCGGGTCGATGGTGCGCTGCCGGAACTGCGCCCACATCCGCCACAAGAGCAAGATCATCCCCGCCAGCACCGTCAGGATGAAGATGTTGACCCAGGGTATGACCCGCGCATCAGGACCGGAGACCGGGCGAATGGCGACGGCATTGGGGAAGATCGAGAGAATCTCGTTGCGCCAGCCGTAATGCGTGACCACCGCCCATTTCGGCACCTCGGCGGTGGATTTCAGATCCTCGGCCTCGGTCTGCAGGTTCGCCGTGTCGAACTTGAAATACGGCGGCCAGGACCAGCCGGTATCTTCGTTGCGGTAGACCGTCGGCCTGCCGTTGCCGCGTATCGTCTGGATGAACTGGACGTCGCGGTTCGAAAGCGTGACGGATTGATCATTGGGATCGGACCAGAAGATCCGCGTCCAGTCGTTCAGATCCTGCCGCTCCTGATAGGTATTCACGACCCGCACGATATCGTGCTGCGGCAGCGTGTAGTGCAGGAAGCCGAACACGATCAGGGCGATCAGCGCCAGCAGGGTCCATTTCACATAGCGCATCGTCAGGCCTCACATGTAGTTCACGATATACAGCAGAACGCCTACCACCAATGTAGGCACGATGTAGACCAGGAGAATAAGCTTGGGCCGAAGAGATGCGTCATATTCCGTCATGCCCGCCTCGACATAGGCCTCGCGGTCGCCCGGTTGGCCCTCCTCCTCCCAGCGATTTTCCAGCTTTTCCCTCCGGACCGAGCGTGAATAGATCCGGATCATGACATAGAACACCGTCATCACGACAAGGCCGATAACCGCGAGGCGAAATATTCCGATCATGATCTTGTCCTCCTGACAGCGCCCCACGGACCGACCAGCCCGATCAGGTCCTCCTCCTGAGGCGGCGGTTCCTCCATCGGCGCCTCGTGACCGAACAGCGCGTCGCGCGTGCCGGTCTTGTCGATCTGATACTCGCGCGCCAAAAAGTCGGCGACATAGGTTTTCTTGCCGTCAGGATATCCGGCATAGGCCGCATAAAAGGCCTGCTTGTGACAGATGAACAACTGGCGGATATCCAACGGCGCCAGTTCGGCCAGCAGCATGTTCACCAGATCGCGGTCGGCATGCGGCAGGGCGCGCAGCGAATAGAAATAGGCCGGATGTTCCGAGGTGATCCGCGGCCAGTCGCCGCCGCCCTCGACCCAGCGGAGCAGCGCCGCCAGCCCCTTGAACTCCTCCGGCAGCGCACCGCCCAGCTTTTGCGCCACATGGCGAAGCTCGCGCCGGGTCGCACCACCCAGGTCCTCACCCAGCGTCGCCGCCGCCTCGACCAGGATGAAATCCATCTTTTGCCGCAGGATCGCGGCCGCATCGATGCCACGCGCCTTGACGATGGGCTCGACCAGCTCGTTGCGCTCCAGAAACCGCGCGATGCCGTTCCGGTCGGTAAAATCCAGTGTGGTGTCGATGGGCAACTTGCCCAAAGCGTCCTTTGGCCCGACCGCAATCACCGCCGGGTTGGGCACGTCGCGGAACACATAGAGGCCGCCGAAATGCGCGGTCCAGTAGTTATCTTGGGTGAACGTCGCGGCCCTCAGATCAATCGGGTTCCGCGTCACGTCGCCGGTTTTCTTCGCCAGCCCGATCATCTCGGCGATCAGCACATCGTCGAACCAGGCGTCGGGTTCGCGGCGAAACCGCTCGATCTTCTCGGTCAGCTTGCGGCCATCGGCGACATGCGCCTCGGTAGTATCCGCAGTCACGGTGATCTTGCGGATATCGAACAGCCGCGCCGGGCTGGTCAGATCGAACACCGAATTGTCCAACTCGCCCGCCACCGCATCGCGGGCGGTCAGCGAGAACAGGTACGGCTCATTCTCGTCGATGAACTGCCGCAGAATGCCGCGCGAGGTCGAGAATTGGGCGTTGAGCAAGGGCGCGGTCTTCTGCGCGGTGGTCAGCAAGATGAACTGCCGGTTGCAGCCGTTGGGGTTGAGGTACAGCTGGTCGTCGAACTCATAGCCGATCTCGGGCGCGTAGCCCGAGATGTCGATATGGAAATCGGTCAGGCCGGTGGTCTTGCCGGTCAGCATCTTGAGCGCGCGGTTGTAGCGCTCGACCAGAGCGGGGCTGTCGACCGGGATCAGGTTGCCGAACATCAGGCCTTTGGCGATGAGGCGTTTCATTTGGCGTCCCTTTTTTGAAGCCAATATGGATAGGCTAAGGCGAACCAATAGGGAGTTGAAAATAGGAGGTATTTTAGAACCATCAGCTCTCCGGTAGATCTAAGGAAATTAACTGCCCCAACCAAACCACCAAGCGCCAAGATTGGGAACGACATCCCGAGACCGCCGGAAACAAACGCGACAAATACATATAACCTAAGGAATAAATCGGAGCTCATTCCTGGTGGAATTGGAAAAATTTGGCGGACAAGCCAACCTGCGACCAGTACCCCGAAGGCACTTGTTGCTAACAATAGGCCCCAACCGACCAATTCGCTCACCCCTTCCCCTCCAGGTACTGCCGCTTGGCCTCCTCCTGCCGCCCGAAGTCCCGAACCATGCCTTCAATCACCGACGGCCTCTCTTTCGAGCGAATATTCCGAGCAAGAGACTTGATCCGAGAGATGTTGCAGAGCTTAAGAAAATCGTAGCCCATCCAATGACGGAAAAGCTCGTTGCGTCGTGCCCCAGCCACAATCCGCTTGCAGAAGATACCTGCTCACCCAGGAGACTTATGTAGGAAATATTCACGACAAGCGTGGCCCCGCACGCAAGTAATAGAAACCAATGCAATCGCAAGTCCGGCAGAACTCGCGTCATAACCCATGGTATTAAGGCGCTCATCGCAATTGGGATACCGATGATCACCAGCACATCCATCACCCCTTCCCCTCCAGATACCGCCGCTTGGCCTCCTCCTGCCGCCCGAAGTCGCGCACCAAATTATCAATCGCCACTTCGTCCGACTTGTCGGCATAGCGGAACTCGCTGTCGGCGTAGCGGTTGACCTCCTGGATCACCATGTCCAGCGTGATCGGCACCCGCAGGTCCTCGATCATAGCCTTCTTGGCGTCGTAGTCCTTGAACAGGAACAGGTCGGGGGTCTCCATCCATTCGTCGGGCAGCTCAAAGTCCATCGCCCGGACCTTGACCGCGTCGGTGATGTTCTTGATCGACCGGCCGGTAAAGCGATCATCCGCCTCCTGGATGCCTTTCAGATAGGTGCCGATCTTGGCGATGGTATCCAGCGGCCCGATCTCTTTCGCCGCCCGCTCCCACACCTTCACCAACCCGTCTTCCTTGGGGCGCGCATGGCTTTCGAACGATGCCGCCACGGCACGCTTGATCTCTTGCGCGGCGTAAAGCTCGTGGTCGCCCAAGGGGATCTTGTGGTGCTTGCCCATCAAAAGGGCGAGGATGTCGATGTAATCCTCGCGCGTTTGCGGCCCGTCGACCAGGAACCGCGCGCCTGCCCGCTGGCGGAGCGCATCGTCGACATTCTCGGGGTAGTTCGTGAACATGACGAAGGTGCAGTTGCCGCGCACCACGGTGCCCGCGCCCGAAAACGCCTCCATCAGGACCGCCGTGATCTCCTGCTGGCCCGCGCTGGATTGCCGGTCGCCGCGTTTGCCCGCGATCTGGTCGATGTCATCGACGGTGCCGAAGCCGATCACCGAGGGGTCGATGACGTTGTCGATGAAGGCCTTGGCGTTCTGCCCCGACTTGCCCTGATAGCTGTCAACGTTTTCGATCGACAGGTTCTGATAGCGGAACGGATAGCCCGCCACCGCACAGTATTCGCTGATCAGACCCGCCATCATCTGGATCAGCGTTGTCTTGCCCGTGCCCGGCTTGCCGTCGCCCATGAAGGTGAAGATGAAGCCACCCAGTTCGGCGAAGGGGTTCAGGCGGCGGTCAAAATCATAGGCCATGACCATCTTGGCCAGCCGCATCGCCTGAAATTTGGCGATGTGGTTGCCGACCACTTCGTGCGGTTTCTTGAAGGTCATCACCAGCGCCGCGCCGCGGCCGCGGCGCGCAGGCGTGAAGCCCGCGATGGTGAAATCGTCGGCCTCGACGCGGTAGCTGGCGCCGGTGTAGGGCGCGGTGCGCGGCGCCCCCTCGGCCCGCAGCGCCACCTTGGCCATCAGCTGTTCGGCATAGGCCAGAACCGTGGCGACCAGCAGCGGTTCTTCGGTGGCATGCAGCGCCAGGATCTGGTCCAGCTCCCACAGCGCGCCGTGCAGGGCCAGGGGCGGGTTGTCGGTCAGAACCTCATCGACGCTGCCGACCTCGACGGTGCGTTCGCTGGCCTGCGGCGCCAGCAGGAAGGCGGTGGCATTGGCGAAGGTGTAGAGGACGGCAAGCGATTCCGCCGCCAGAAGTTCGGAAAACTCGGCGGCCTTCGGGGCCGCCAGCCGCCCCTCCAGATTGGCCTTCTTCAGCTCGCCCAACCCGGTCTGATCGGCAAAGGCATCGCCAATCGCCAAGGCAATCGACAGCCCGCGCCGCAATGCCTGCGCGGTGGCCGCCTGCACCGGCGAGGTCAAGGGATCGTCGCCGTCGCAGGCCGATATCCGGTCCAAGAGGCGCACGCCCTCGGGCCGCGCCGTGGACCGCGTCACCAACCCCGGCGTGGTCGAGCGGAACCGCCTACCGGACGTCCCTATCCCCGGCGAACGCTCGATCGGCGCCGCTTCGGCCCGCGCCTTGGCTAGACGCGGCGCATGATCGATCCCCATCAGCATCTCGGCGGCGGCGGCATAGTGCTTTTGCACCTCGGCCTCGCTCAGTTCCATCGTGTCACGCGGCAGGCTCATCGCGCCCTCCTCACCGTTTGGACTGTGTCGCCCCGGACCTGATCCGGGGCGGCAGGGGATGTCGGCATTGCCATCTCACGCATAGCTCAACACCCGCCCCCCGTTGCTCACCACAAACTTGCGCACCGTCTCGAACCCTTTCGGGCGTTTCTCGGCCAGCACCTGATAGGCACGTTCGGGCAGGATGATCGCGCGTTCGGTCCGCGTCGCCCCGGTATCCACGCCGCGCCCCGAAAACGGGTCCAGCGCAAAAATCTCGCGCTCCACAGTGCCGAACCAGCCCGATTTCTCGATTTCCACCCGTTCGCTTTCCAGCGTCTCGGCAGTCCAGGCCAGCGTCCAGTCCTCACCGGCGGGCGAGTTCGCCTCGTCCAGAACCTCGCGGATCGGCCCCGATTGCTGGGTGAAGGCCGAAGAATACATCGGCCCGATGTGAAACCGCCGCAGGCGCTTGGGGTGCACATCGTCGAAATCCGTATCGAAGCCCTTGGCGATCGTCACCAGCTTCAGCCCGCCCATCGACTGCGCCATCAGATGCGCCTGCACCTCGGGCCAGCGGCGTTCATCCCTGGGCAAAGGTGCGCGGCTGCTGTCCTCAACCTCCATAAGATAGATCGCGGGCAGGTTCACCTGGCTGTCATAGACCGCCCAGTGGATCAAGAACCGGTTGCGCCCTGCCGCGTCACTGCCCAGCCAGACCGCCTGCGGATCGTTCTGCGCGTAGAATAATTCTTCGTCCAAGAGCTCCCGGTAATACAGCCGCTGCGACATCGCATATTGCAGCCGCGTCGGAATTTCCTGATCGGCCACGATCTGGCGGATCATCCGGTCGATCAGCGTTGGGCGGTCGGGCAAGGTGTTCAGGTGCCGGGCAGCCTGCAACGTGTCGTTGGCCAGCGTCAAAAGCTCGCGGTGCACCGGAAAGCCGCTTTCGACCTTGTCGATGGTCAGCGCACCCAGAACCCCGCCGGTATCACGCCCCGACAGCAGGTATTTCATCGACAGCACCCGGAACGTCGCCGCGATCCGCGCCATGTAGGTGCCGAGGATTTCGGCATCCGTGCGGGTCAGGCTGCCGTCCTTCTCCATCTCGGCCGAGACCCCCGCCAGATGGCCGGTGATGCCCTCGAATTTCCGGAAATACCGCCGGGCGGCGAAGGTGTCGCTGAGGGCGACGTGGTCGCGGGTGAGGTCAGTCTTCATCGGGAAAATCAGTTCCGTGCGCCGTCGTCACGCCCCGCCGCCGTAAAGGTTCTTGTCGTGCTTCTCGACAATCGCCGCGAATCGCCGGGCGAACCGCTCATCGGCCTTGGCCTTTTGCTCCAGCACCTTGCGGGCAAAGACCATGTGGTCTTCATGCGCCTCCATCATTTCGGCCATCCGGTCGTTGGTGGCGGTGCCGATCGCGGCCATCGCGGCCTGCGCCTCTTTGTCGGTCTGCACCCCGATCTCGTTGATCCGGTGCGCCACGTCCTGCTGCTGGGCGGTTTTCAGCGATTTCGTCAGCGCGTCATACAGAACCACCCGCTGCTTGGTGTCGGTCTGCAGCTTGTTGATCAGCACCATCTGCGTTCCCGCCTGGTTCTGCAGACTGTCGACCCAGGTCTTGCCCTTTTCGATATAGCGCTCGAGCGTCTGCGATTTCGCCATCTTGACCTGCTCAGCCTGGACCATTTCGTTATAGCGGGCATTCATCGCGGCCAGTTCAGTTTCCAGCTTGGTGCGCGCGGCGGCGTCCTGTTCGACAGAGATCTTGTTCTCCAACTCGATGATTTTCGGGTCCATCGCCTGAATATCGCCTTTCAGCGCCTCCAGCTCGCCCACCGTCATCTCGCGCTCGTCCAGCGTGTCAGTCAAGTTCGCCTCGACGCGGTCCTTGTGGGTGTTCAGCGTGTCCAGCTGGTTTTGCAGCAGCCGCACGATGATGTCGGACTTGCCGATCAGGTCCTGCAGCTTGTCATCGACGCTGGCTGTGCGCATCCGCTCCTGCCGCATCGAATCGGCCTTGCCCTTGGAAAAGAAGCCGATCAGGCTTTCCATCCCGGTCTTGTTGCGCATCTCGTCGAAGTCCTTCGAGAACCCCGCCGTCACATCGTCCAGCCCCATGATCAGTTCGGCGATATTGGCATTCATCAGATCGGCATGGGCGTGCACCTCGTCCAGCGTCGCATTCTCGATGTCGATGCCGATGTCATCGCCCGACTTCAGCTTTTGCCGCGCGGTCTCGATCCGGCTGGTCAGGTCACTGATCTTGGTCTGCGCCTCGGCCACTTCGGCCTGGCTTTTCTTGATCTGCGCATCGAAATCGGCCATCGGAAACTCCCTATTTCAGGCAACCACTTGGTTCCTATTTGGGGGGGTTATCGCAAAATTCACCGCCGCCGTCATCCGGTTTCGGCATGTTGTTGCAGGGGCGCATCGGCACGCCTAGGCTTCGCCGCATGCGTGATGACGCCCAACTAACCGCCCAGGTCGAGGCCCGCCGCGACAGTCTGATCGGACTGACCCAGGGTCTGATCCGCATTCCGACGCTGAATCCCCCGGGGCGGTGCTATCGCGAGATTTGCGAGTCTCTGGCCGCACGGCTGGAGGGTGCGGGTTTCACGGTTGAGCTGATCCGCGCCGTGGGCGCCCCCGCCGACAGCGACACGCACCCGCGCTGGAACCTCGTCGCACGTCGCGAGGGCACGGGCCCCGGCGACTGCGTGCATTTCAACAGCCATCACGATGTGGTCGAGGTCGGGCATGGCTGGACGGTTGACCCGTTCGGTGGCGAATTGAAGGACGGGCGCATCTACGGGCGTGGCTCGTGCGACATGAAAGGCGGGCTGGCCACATCGATCATCGCCGCCGAAGCGTTCATCGCCGCCTGCCCGGATTTTCGCGGCGCGGTGGAGATCTCGGCCACGGCAGACGAGGAATCCGGCGGCTACGGCGGCGTCGCCTATCTTGCCGAGCGGGGGTATTTCGCGCCGGAAAAGGTGCAGCACGTCATCATTCCAGAGCCCCTGAACAAGGACCGTATCTGCCTTGGTCATCGCGGCGTCTGGTGGGCCGAGATCGAAACGCATGGCCGGATCGCGCATGGCTCGATGCCGTTTCTGGGCGACAGTGCGATCCGTCACATGGGCGCGGTGCTGGAAGAGATGGAGGCGACGCTGTATCCCCTTTTGGCGGGCAAGCGCACCGAGATGCCGGTGGTGCCCGAGGGGGCGCGTAACTCGACGCTGAACATCAATTCGATCCACGGCGGCGAGGCCGAACATGCGGCGGATTACACCGGCCTTCCCGCCCCCTGCGTCGCCGACCGCTGCCGGATCGTCATCGACCGGCGCTTCCTGATCGAGGAGGATATCGGCGAGGTAAAACGCGAGGTGACCGCGATGCTGGAGCGGGTCAGGGCGGCGCGGCCCTCGTTCCAGTACGAGGTCCGCGACATCTTTGAGGTGCAGCCGGTGATGACCGCCGAAGACGCCCCAATCGTGCGGACCACGGCGGCGGCCATTGAACGGGTTCTGGCGCGGACGCCCGACTATGTGGTCTCGCCCGGTACCTATGACCAGAAACATATCGACCGGATCGGGCGGCTCAGGAACTGCATTGCCTACGGTCCAGGTATCCTCGATCTGGCGCACCAACCCGATGAATGGGTGGGGGTGGACGATATGGTCGACAGTGCCAAGGTCATGGCTTTTGTGCTGGCCGATCTTCTGGCTTGAGCCAAGGGGGGGGGGGGGGGGGGGCGCCCCCCCCCCCCCC
>JBBKVJ010000379.1:0-6725 GCA_037968375.1 Paracoccaceae bacterium
CGCAGATCGGCATGGGTCTGGGTGTGGCGCTGGCGCACAAGAATTCCGACAAGGTCGTGCTGACGTTCCAGCCCGACGGCGACCTGATGTATGACGCGGGCGCCCTCTGGACCGCCGCCAAGCACGAGATCCCGCTGTTGATCGTGATGTTCAACAACCGCGCCTATTACAACGACTGGCACCACCAGATCCGCATGGCCCGCGCGCGCGGCACGGATCAGGCGAAGGCACATATCGGCATGGACATCTTCGATCCGGCGCCGGATTTCGCCACCATCGCCAAGGGCATGGGCGTCTGGGCCGAAGGGCCGATCGAAAACCCCGAAGATATCGGCGCGGCAGTGGCGCGGGCGTTGGCGGTGGTAAAATCCGGCAAACCCGCACTGGTCGACGTGATCTGCCGCCATCGCTGATGAAATGGGGCGCCCGAAGGCGCCCCGTTCGTCATAACCTCACGCGATCAGTTCGAGGTGCAGGCCATCGCCTTGAACTCGATCTCGTCGCCATCCTCGTAGATCAGATCGCAGGTCATGCCGACGGCCAGCGCGTCACGCTTGGCCTCGGCCCCGTCGATGGTGAGTGCAGTGCGCGAGCCCGAGACCTCGCCCATCTTTTCCGCACCCTCGGCCATGAAGGTAACCTGCTTGTTGCCATCGGCCAGCCCGGCAATCGCGGTCGAAACCATCATCTCGGTCGCCGCTGCGGTGACAGCCTCGCCGGTGCAGGCAATCGACTTGAACTCGTTCACGTCGCTGCCCGGATCGTATTCGATCTCGCAGGCCATGCCCACCGCCAGATCGCCACGCTCGGCCTCTGCCCCGTTCAGCGTGACAGCCGTGCGCGAGCCCGAGATTTCGCCCGATACCTCCGCATCTCCCGACATGAAGGTGACCAGCTTGTTGCCGTCTTCCAGCGCCAGAATATCACTGACCGCCCTGATCGTCGGCACCTCGACATCCAGTGCGGCGGAGATGATCGCCACCGTCTCGGGGCTTTGCTGCAAGGCCGCCTGCATCAGTACGGCCACCTCGTCACCCCGGGCGGCTTCGATCGGCAGGCCCAGTTTCTCCGCCTCGGCCAGAAATTCGGGGTCTTCCATCACCGCCATATAAGCGGTGCGCAACTCCTCCAGCACCTCGGGCGCTACGCCCGGAGGTGCGGCTGTCAGTCGGCCAAGATTCGAGTTTGCCTCGATCAGGCTGACGATGGACTTGGCCTTGTCGGTCACAGCGAACTGGCTGGCCGAGGGGATGCCTTCTTCTTTCCCCACCACCAGCGCGAAAAACCCGTTGCCTGCGTCGACGAAGGGCTGCAGCGACGCTTTCGATCCGACCTGCCCCACAACCTCGCCGCGCAGCATCGCCATCTCGCCCTCGTTGCCCTGATAGCCGGGGATCATCTTGATCGGCAGTTCCAACCCGTCGGCCAGCATCTTGGTCTCGTTATACGAGGCCGATCCGACGCCCGAAGCCGCAAAGTTCACCGTGTCAGCGGAATCGATCAGATCCTGAAAGCTGGTCAGGCCCGAATTGTTGCCCAGCGCCACCGCCCGCACATCCGCCGCCGCCTTGCCGATCCAGCTGAACTGCGTCAGGTCGAACTGCACGCCTTCAGTCTGCAATATCTGCGCGTAGATCAGGCCGGTGTTGAAGGTGCCGATGGTCAGCCCGTCGGGGTCGGACGCATAAAGCGTGTTGGCCCCGATGATATGACCGGCCCCCGGCAGGTTGTTGAAGATCACCCGGTCGGCACCGAGTTTTTTCTCGAGATGCCGCCCGATCAGCCGCCCGTAGGCGTCGTAATTGCCGCCGGGATTGGTGGCGATGATATAGGTGACGGTCTTGCCCTCGAAGAAACCCTGCGCGGAAACCGGCAAGGCAACAAGGCAGGCAAGTGCCGTGGCTGTCAGAAGTTTTCTCATGTTCAAACCCTCCCTGGGTCGTTCCCGGGGCAGGGCTTCGCGTGGCCCTGTGGCCCGTCTTGTCTACCCCCCGTCATTCGTCGGCGGGTGGAATCCAGTGTTCTTCATAGCCCTCTGCGGGCTCGAGCTGATCGAACCAGTCCAGCCCGATCGCCTTCATGATGCGGCTGTTGCAGACCACGACGCGGGCCTCGATATCGCTGGTGTTGACCCGTTTGTGCGCCACGTAAGGCGGCACATAGATGAAATCGCCGGGCCCCCAGTCATAGGTCTTGGGCGTGGTGTCCCAGGTCCATTCGAACGCCACGTTGCATTCGAACTGCACGTCGTAATGCAGGTCATGCCCGGTGCCTTCGATGACAAAGGCGATCTCTTCGGACAGATGCCGCGAGGTGCCGGTGGCCTTACCCGCCGCGATGAACTGCATGTAGATGTCGATGCAGCATTCCTTGGTGTCCATCCGCTCGTTGATGATGTGCTTGATCCGGCCATCGGCCGAATTCTCCATCGGCATCTGGTCCCACTTCACCACGTTCAGACGCTCGTCGTATTCCTTGCGGAATTTCTGCGACTGCTGCAGCGCGTCCTTGTAGAAGCTGACTTCGGGCGCGCCCTTCTTGGCGCGCTGGCGTTCGATCACATCGGCAAAGGTCGACGGGTCCATGGCGCGCTCCTCAGAGACTGGCTGGCGGGTGATAATCCTCGTGCCCGGGGACCGGATCCTCGGGCGGGAACTTCACCATTTTCTGGAAAATCATGTGCATGAACAGGAACAACGGCTTGGCCTTCAGCACCAGCACGATGCTTTCGTCGTCGCTGTCGTTCAGGTGCTGGTGCACGCAGGCGTTCTCGACGATCAGCGCGTCGCCCGCCTCCCACGGCAGCTTGCGGCCGTCGTGGATGTCGTGGCCCTTGCCCTTCAGCACGAAGAACACCGCCGAGTTCATGTGGCCGTGGGTCTGACCATAGCCATGTGGCGCAAAGGCATCGACATGCGCCTCGATCGACTGGGCGATGCGGTTGGCCTGCGGGTTGATCACCTTCTTGCCAAAATTGTGCGGCCCGCCCTTCCACTTCATCTCGGAGGTCTTGTAGACGCGCGGCTGCGAATACAGCTCTTCCTTCAGCTGGCCGTAGGTGCCTTCCAGCGCGCGCACGAAGGTGCGTTTCTTGGTCCAGCGTTCCCAGACCACCTTTTCGCGTTTTTCGCTGTTATGGCCGACGCCAGCGTCCGTCTTGTCGTCCGACATGGCAACCTCCCTTGGCTTGCGTTCAGGCTAGCGGCTGGCCCGCATTCCCGTCAATGGCACGGCGTTCCGTATGGGGGAACGCGACCTAGCCCGCCTTGGTCACCTCCGAAATCGGGCGCGGCCGGATCGGCTGACCCAGATACTCCGCCTCGTCGCCATAAAGCAGCGCCTTCACCTGCTCGGGCCCCAATCGTTTGACCAGCTGATCGACCGCGCCGAACAAGGGCAGCGCCAGCCCGGCCTCTTGGCTGAGGTCCAAGACCACATCCATGTCCTTCTGGTGCCAGGTGAATTTCGAGGTGTCCCAGCGTTCCAGCGTGGTGTTCCGGGCGGGACATTTCAGCAGCGTTTCGCGCATCGCCTGGGCGTCGATCCCGCAGGCCTTGGCCAGCGCCAGCGTCTCATAATTCGCCACACAAGCCGCCCAGTGCATCATGTTGTTGCAGGCCTTGCCCAGCTGGCCGGTGCCGGTGGGCCCCAAGTGTTCGACACTGCGGCTATAGGCCATCAGGACGGGTGCAACCTTGGCGATGTCCTCGGGCGACCCGCCGCAAAGCGAAATCAGGTTGCCCTGTTTCGCGCCCTGCAACCCATAACAGACCGGCGCATCGACGAAACCGACGCTTTGTGCCGCGCATGCCTTGGCCAGCGCGATCATGGTCTTGGGGTGGTTGGTGGCCGCGACGACGATAACCTGTCCGGCTTTCGGTCCGGCCTGCAGCACTTCGCCAACAACGGCCTCGGACTGCGCATCGGTGCTGACCACCACGACGATCACATCGCAATCCTTGGCCAGCGATGCCAGATCCGGCGCCGCAGCGATGCCGTCCGTTGCAGCCGCCTGCAGCGCCTCGGCATCGGGATCATAGGCCTGCACGTCGAACCCGGCCGCCGCGACATGCCCGGCCATCGCCGCCCCCATCGCGCCCACCCCGGCGAATCCTACATTCATATCACTCGTCCCCATTGCTGCTCTCCCCCGCCAGCCAACGGCCCGCGCGCCTCCGGTTCAACGGCTGTGCGAACGGCGTTCCGTCATGCAGAACGCCGGTCCACTATGCTTTGCCGCTCGCAACCGCGCTGACGTAGGCTTTCACTACCGTCAGGCCGACAAGCCGGGAAACCCGTGCGCCGCCCGGCGGAGGGAGACATCAATGACCGGCCTCGACGCCATGTTCGGCCCGCTGTTTCATATCCTGACCTCGCCCTACCTGATGGGTCTGATCCTGCTGGCGATCCCCTTGGGCATGTTCTTCGGCGCGGTGCCGGGCCTTGGCGGCAAGCTGGCCATCGTTCTGATGATCCCCTTCGTCTTCGGGATGGAGGCGCTGGCCGGTGCCGTGTTCCTGCTGGCGATGCACGCTGTCGTTCATACCGGCGGCTCGGTGCCCTCGATCCTGTTCGGGGTGCCCGGCACCGGCCCCGATGCCGCGACCATCGTCGACGGCTACCCTATGGCGCAACGTGGCGAGGCCGGGCGCGCGCTGGGTGCCTCGCTGGGCGCCTCCGGTGTCGGCGGCGTGATCGGTGCGCTGTTTCTGGCGGCGATGCTGCCGGTCCTGAAACCCGTCGTGCTGGCGTTCTCCCCGGCCGAGTTCTTTCTTCTGGCACTTTTCGGCATCACCTTCATCGCGATGCTGTCGGGCCGCAGCCTGATCAAGGGCATCGCGGTCGGGTTCCTCGGCCTGATGGTCTCGCTGGTCGGGCTTGACCCGCACACCGGATCGCAGCGCTTCACCTTCGATCAGCTCTGGCTTTGGGATGGCGTCAGCGTCGTCGCCGCCGTCCTGGGCATCTTCGCGATCCCCGAGATGATGGCGCTGGGCGTCAAGGGCGGGTCGATCGCCAAGGCCAAGGGCACCGCGGCGCGCTATGATTTCGCGCAGGTGCTGCAGGGCATCGGCGATGTCTTTCGCAACCCCTGGCTGACGGTGCGCACCTCGATCATCGGCGCGGTCATCGGTGCCATTCCGGGTCTGGGCGGAGATGCGGCGTCGTGGCTGTGCTATGGCCACGCGGTGCAGACCTGCAAGAACCCCGAGAACTTCGGCAAGGGCGACGTGCGCGGCGTGATAGCACCTGAAACCGCCAACAACTCGAAGGAGGGCGGATCGCTGCTGCCGACACTGTTCTTCGGGGTGCCGGGGTCGTCGGGCATGGCGATCCTGATCGGCGCCTTCGTGATGCTGGGCATTCAGCCGGGGCCGCATATCGCGCTGACGGGCATGGATCTGGTCTGGTCGCTGATCTGGGCGCTGGCGCTGGCGAACCTTTTGTCGATCCCGATTTTCCTGCTGATGGCGCCGACGTTTTCACTGCTGGTCTATGTGCGCGGCGCCTTGCTGATCCCCTTCGTCCTGGTCCTCGCGTTCCTCGGCGCTTACCTCTCGGAATCCGCCTGGCAGAACATGCTCTTGCTGATCGGCCTCGGCGTCCTTGGCTATTACCTCAAGAAATACGGCTGGCCGCGGCCGCCCTTCGTGATCGGTCTGGTTCTGGGCCTGATCGCCGAGGATTCGATCCACAAGGCGCTGGCGATCTGGGGGCCGACGTTCTTCCTGCGCCCGCTCAGCCTGGTGCTGATCGCTCTGATTATCCTGACCATCGTGGCCTATATCTGGCGGCAGCACAAAACCCGCGACAAACCGGCGGTGCATTATGACGTTTAACGGCAGGATCGCGACCAGTCTGGTGATGCTTGGCCTGTTCGTCGGGGCCTGCGTGCTGGCCCTCGGCCTGCCGTCCAAGGCCGCTTTCATGCCGCTGCTGATCGGCATTCCGGGCGTGATCCTGTGCACCTGGCAGGTGATCCTTGATCTGCGCCGCGCGCCCGATGCGCCTGCCGACCCGGGCGACGAGGAAACCGAGGACGGCCAGACCGAGGCGGCGGCATTCCTTTGGCTGGGTCTCTTTTCGATCGCCCTGATCGGCTTTGGCTTTATCGTCGGCGGGCCGCTGATCGTGGCCGCCTTCGTGCGCTTCTCCAGCGGCGAAGGCTGGCGCAACGCCGTTTTCGCGGGCGCCGGAACGCTTGCCGTTCTTTACGGCGTGTTCATCTGGCTTCTGGAACTGCCGCTGTTCCCCGGGTTGGTCCTGCGGGCGCTGATCTGATGCTGATCCTCGACAACGACGTGATCGCGCAGGTCCTCGACATGGACATGACGATGGCAGCACTTGAGCGGTCCTACCTCGCCATCGCGCGCGGCACTGCCGTCTGCCGCCCCCGCATCGACGTGAACATTCCGACCTCCGATCCGGGCCGCACCTATCGCTGGGGCACGATGGAGGGCGGATCGAGCGACGGCTATTTCGCGATCCGGATGAAATCCGACATCATCCATTATCAGACCGCCCCCGACGGGACCCGCACGCAAGAGAAATACTGCGGGCGACCGGGCCTTTATTGCGGGCTGATCCTGTTGACCAGCACCGAAACCGGCCTGCCGCTGGCGCTGATCAACGATGGCCATCTGCAACATCTGCGGGTCGGCGGCGACGGCGGGTTGGGGGTGAAATACATGGCGCGGGAGGGGGCCGAGGTGATCGGCATGCTC
>JBBKVJ010000380.1:0-9070 GCA_037968375.1 Paracoccaceae bacterium
TGCCGCACCGCAAGGCCCATCGCATTGACCGGCGGGTTGTCGATCTCGACCAACCCGGTATCGCCCTCGCGTCGCCAGCTTACTACCATCGATCCCCCTATCGGCCACGCCGCCCGGTCGCCGACCGCGCTGCGGATCGCCGCGACCGCAACCCGGCCCTACTCCGCCGGCATCGCCTGGGCCTCGCGGATCAGCGGATGCGGGATATGGGCCAGCATCTCTTTCGGGCAGATCTGCACGAATTTCTCGCGCTCGATCTCCCAATGCTGCAGGATCGCCGCCGCCCTCAGGCTGCCGGTCTCGGCCTTGTGGCGCTCGATCAACCCGCGCAGCTGATCCTCCCAATGCGTCACCGTCACCGGGCAGGTCACCAGCGTTTCCATGTTCATCAGCGTCACCGAGGTGCGGTTGGGATCGTAGACATAGGCCATACCGCCGGTCATGCCTGCGCCGAAGTTCGCGCCGATCCGGCCCAGAATCACCGCCACACCGCCGGTCATGTATTCGCAGCCGTTCGAACCGCAGCCTTCGATCACCACCTTGGCGCCCGAGTTGCGCACGGCAAAACGCTCGCCGGCCCGGCCCGCCGCGAACAGATAGCCGTCTGTGGCCCCATAAAGCACCGTGTTGCCAATGATCGTATTCTCGCCCGCGTCCAGCGGCGAATGCATCGGCGGGCGCACCACGATGGTGGCGCCCGACAGGCCCTTGCCGACGTAATCGTTGGCATCGCCCGACACTTCCAGCTTCAGCCCCGGTGCGGCAAAGGCGCCCAGCGACTGCCCGGCCGAGCCGGTCAGTTTCACCGTCAGATGGTCGGGCTGCAGCGAATTGTTCATCCCGAACTTCTGCACGATGTGACTGGAAACCCTAGTGCCGATGGTCCGATGCGTGTTCCGCACGGCATAGGACAGCTGCATCTTCTCGCCCTCGTTCAGGAACCGTGCCGCATCGGCCACGATTTCCGCGTCCAGCGTATCGGGCACCGCATTGCGCGGCTTGGTGCGGTCGTAGGTGATCTTGTCGGCCCCATCGACGGTGATCAGCAAGGGGTTGAGATCAAGGTCATCCAGATGCGCCGAGCCGCGCGACACCTGCGTCAAGAGATCGGCCCGCCCGATCACCTCATCAATCGACCGCGCCCCGATGCTGGCCAGAATCTCGCGCACCTCCTGCGCGTAAAAGCCGATCAGGTTCACCACCTTCTCGGCCGTCCCGGTAAACTTGGCCCGCAGCGCCTCATCTTGCGTGCAGACGCCGACCGGACAGGTGTTTGACTGGCACTGCCGCACCATGATGCAGCCCATCGAGATCAGCGCCGCCGTCCCGATGCCGTATTCCTCGGCCCCCATCATCGCCGCCATGACGATATCGCGCCCCGTCCTCAGCCCGCCATCGGTGCGCAGGGTGATCCGTTCGCGCAGCTTGTTCATCGACAGCACCTGATGCGCCTCGGTCAGGCCCATCTCCCACGGCAGACCCGCGTATTTGATCGACGTCGCAGGGCTGGCCCCGGTGCCGCCGTTATGGCCCGAGATCAGGATCACATCGGCCTTGGCCTTGGCCACACCGGCGGCAATCGTGCCGACGCCGCTGGCGGCCACCAGTTTCACCGTCACCTTGGCGCGCGGGTTGATCTGTTTCAGGTCATAGATCAGCTGCGCCAGATCCTCGATGGAATAGATGTCATGGTGCGGCGGCGGCGAGATCAGCATCACGCCGGGCGTCGAATGACGCAACCGCGCGATCAGCTCGGTCACCTTCATGCCGGGCAACTGACCGCCCTCACCGGGCTTGGCACCCTGCGCCACCTTGATTTCCAGCTCTTCGCAGGCGTTCAGATATTCCGCCGTCACGCCAAAGCGACCACTGGCCACCTGCTTGATCTTCGCCGACGGATTGTCACCGTTGGCTTCTGGCACGAAATGCGCCGGGTCCTCGCCGCCTTCGCCACTGTCGGACGTGGCCCCGATCCGGTTCATCGCCACGTTCAGCGTCTTGTGCGCCTCGGGCGACAGCGCACCCAGTGACATGCCCGGTGTCACGAACCGCTTGCGGATCGAGGTGATCGATTCCACCTCTTCCAGAGGCACCGGCTTGCCCAGGGGCTTGATGTCCAGAAGATCGCGGATATGGATCGGCGGATTGGCCCGCATCGCCGCCGAATACTGCTGCCACATCGCATAGCTCGCCTTGTCGCAGGCGGTTTGCAGCATGTGCATCGTGGTCGCTTCCCAGGCGTGTTTTTCACCCTTGGCGCGTGCCTTGTAGAAGCCGCCGATCGGCAGAATATCCTGCCCGCCGGTCCAGGCTTTCCTGTGCAGTTCGACGATCTTGCGCTGGATACCGTGCACGCCGATGCCCGAGATGCGCGACTGCATGCCGGGGAAATACTCCGCCACCATGGCGCGCGACAGACCCACCGCCTCGAAGTTCAGCCCGCCGCGATAGGACGACAGCACCGAAATCCCCATCTTCGACATGATCTTCAAAAGCCCCGCATCGATGGCATCGCGGTAGCGGCGTGTCGACTCGACACGTTCGCCGTCGATCAGCCCGCGCGCGATCCGGTCGGCGATGCTGTCCTGCGCCAGATAGGCGTTGACCGTGGTCGCCCCGCAGCCGATCAGCACCGCGAAATAATGCGGGTCGATGCATTCGGCTGACCGCAGGTTCAGCGAGGTGAAGGTGCGCAACCCCTTGCGCGTCAGCCACGAATGCACCGCCGACGTCGCCAGGATCATCGGCATCGGCACGCGGACCTCGGACTGGCCCTCATCGGTCAGCACGATATGCGCCGCCCCCGAGCGCACGGCGTCTTCCGCCTCGGCCCTGATACGCTCCAGCCCCAGCCGCAGCGCGTCAGCCTCGCTGTCGACCGGGAAGGTGCATTCGATCACCGCCACCGCCTCGCCGAACTGGCGCATCATCTCGGCATATTCGGCATTGGCGATGAACGGGCTTTCCAGCACCAGAATCTCGGTTTGGGCCGAGCTTTCGTCCAGGACGTTCTTGAGGTTGCCGAACCGGGTCTTGAGGCTCATCACCCGATGCTCGCGCAGGCTGTCGATCGGCGGGTTGGTCACCTGGGAAAAGTTCTGCCGGAAGAAATGCGACAGCGGTCGGTACATGTCCGACAACACCGCGGCCGGCGTGTCATCGCCCATCGAGGCCAGCGTTTCCTTGCCGTCCTCGGCCATCGGCGCCAGAATCTGCTCCAGCTCCTCCAGCGTATAGCCCGCCGCCATCTGACGGCGGCGCAACTCAGCGCCTTCGAACTGCGCAACCTCGGGCACATCGCGCATCATCTCGTTCAGATCGATAATCTTCTCGACCCAGTCGCCGAATGGCTGCGCTGCGGCCAAAGCGTCCTTTATTTCGGTGTCGTGAAAAAGCTTGCCCTCGGCCATGTCGACGCCGATCAACTGGCCCGGCCCCAACGCCCCCTTTTCGCGCACCGTGGCTTCGTCAATCGGCACCATCCCGGCCTCGGACCCGGCAATCAGCAGCCCGTCGCCGGTCACCACATAGCGCATCGGACGCAGGCCGTTCCGGTCCAGCCCGGCACAAACCCAGCGGCCATCGGTCATCGCCAGTGCGGCAGGCCCGTCCCACGGCTCCATCACCGCGTTGCAATAGGAATACATGTCGCGCCACGGCTCTGGCAGCTCGACCGCCTGCTTCGACCAGCTTTCCGGCACCAGCATGGTCTTGGCCATCGGCGCATTGCGCCCGGCGCGAACCAGCACCTCGAAGACCGCATCCAAGGCACCGCTGTCGCTTGTGCCCTGCGGCACGATCGGCTTGATGTCGCCCGCAAGATCGCCAAACGCGTTCGATGCCATCCGTATCTCGTGACTGCGCATCCAGTTCAGGTTGCCCTTCAGCGTGTTGATCTCGCCGTTATGGGCCAGCATCCGGAACGGCTGCGCCAGCCACCATTGCGGAAACGTATTGGTCGAATAGCGCTGGTGATAGATCGCAAAGGCGCTCTCGAACCGCTCGTCCATCAGGTCGGGATAGAACTCGGCCACATCCTGGGCCAGCATCATGCCCTTGTAGATCACCGACCGGCACGACAGCGAACAGAAGTACGCGCCCTGAATCCCCGCCTCGGCCACCGCCTTTTCGATCCGGCGGCGGATCACATACAACTCGCGCTCGAACTCCTCGTCGTCGATGCCCTTCTCGTTGCGGATCAGGATCTGCTCGATCTCGGGCCGGGTTGCATTGGCCTTGTCGCCCAGCACATCGGTGTTCACCGGCACATGGCGCCAGCCATAGATGTAATGCCCCATCCGCAAAACTTCGGTTTCCACAATCGTCCGGCAACGCTCCTGAGCGCCAAAGTCGGTGCGCGGCAAGAACACCTGACCGACCGCGATCAGCTTTGTCGCATCCGGTTCATGCCCGGTCCTCCGCACCTGATCGTAAAAGAACGACACCGGGATCTGCACATGAATGCCCGCGCCATCGCCGGTCTTGCCATCGGCATCGACAGCGCCCCGGTGCCAGACCGCCTTCAAGGCCTCGATGCCGCTGGCCACCACCCGCCGCGACGGCTTGCCGTCGATCGCCACGACCAGTCCGACGCCGCACGAGGAATGTTCATCTTCGGCGCGGTAAAGCGAGTTCGCGTCCATATAGGCGCGCTTGGCCTCTTCGCGGGCAACCCAGGTTTCATCATTGGCGGTCATGGTGCGTCTCCCTCCAAGAAGGTGTTCTTCGCTTCGTATTCGGCCCGCGTCGCCCGCTTGTGCGGGCCGTCCAGCCGCACCGCCGCAAGCGCGCGGTCGGTGTAAATCTCGCTGCGCATCGGCCAGTCCCGGGCCTGGTCAAAAAGGCCCGGCATCAGGTCATAAGTGGCGCCATCGGTGTTGCGCATCCACAGGTGCGACCCGCATTTGCCGCAAAATGCCCGCTCGGCGAAGTCCGACGAGGAATAGCGCGTCACCGGCCCCTCGACCTCCACCTCGTCAGCGTCGAAGCACAGGAACAGCCCGCCTGACCAGCGCTGGCACATCCGGCAATGGCACGCCCCGATACGCGGATCATGCGCGCCAACACGGACCGTCACCGCCCGGCAGAGGCAATGGCCTGTCATCATGGCAGGCTCGCTTTCGCCAATACCGCATCGCAATCGAACTTCGGGATCGTGTCGAAAAATCCCTCCTCGCCGGGAAAGATGAACTCGACCGGTGAGAAATCCTTGGGCAGCCAGCCCTCGCCCAGATCGGTCTGCCCGGTGCCTCCGAAGAATACCCGCCACTCGGGGTGGATATATTCGTGACCCCGCGCATCCCAGATCAGCTGGCCATTGTCATCCACCGCGCGGGCTTCGAATTTCGTGCGTTTCAGCGTGATGCTGTCGATCACCACCGCCTCGCCGGTCAGCCTGTCATAACCGCGCACGATCTTGCGCACCCCGGTCGAGCGCTGCATCGAAAAGTCATAGGAATCGAGGCCGGTCGCCAGCAATTCGCTGAACTGTGCGGGATCGCGCGCCGGCGTCAGCAATATCTCGACCGCGCCGTCGCTGTGATGGCTTTCCATCCACTGCGTCTCATCGTCGATCCGGCCCCGGTAGAACGCCCCGTTGATACCAAAATCCATGCGCCATGTGTCGCCGGGCCGCCCCGCCTCGCAGCGGTAATGGTTCGACACCCGGCAGCCGCGCGACTGAACCGTCAGCCAGCCCTCGCAGCCCTCGGGCGCGGTGAACGTGCCCGACTGGGCAGGGGCAGCAAGACAGGACAGCAATGCTGAGATGCAGGCAAACCGCCTGCCATACGCCTGCCATACACCTGTCATACCCGGCCCATACGCATTCCACCCCGCCATATTCCGTTACTCCGCCGCCACCTGCACCGCTTCGGCCAGGTATCCCAGGATCGCGTCAGCCGCCTCGCGCCCGTCGCGGATCGCCCAGACCACAAGGCTGGCACCGCGCACGATATCGCCCGCCGCATAGACGCCGGGGATCGCCGTCTCATGGGTTCGGAAATCGGCCTTGATCGTGCCCCAGCGGGTCACCGCCAGGTCCGGCACATCCCAAAGCGTCGGCAGGTCCTCAGGCTCGAACCCCAGCGCCATAAGGACGAGATCGGCGCCCTCGACGTAATCCGACCCCTCGATCAGCTCCGGCACCTGACGCCCCGTCGCATCGGGCGCGCCAAGCCGCATCTTCTCGACCATGACGCCTTCGACGGTATCGCCTGCAAACCCCTTCGGTGCGGAAAGCCACACGAACTCAACGCCTTCCTCCTCGGCATTGGCGACCTCACGCTGGCTGCCCGGCATGTTGGCACGGTCGCGGCGGTAAAGGCATTTCACACTTTTTGCACCCTGCCGCACCGCCGTCCGCACGCAATCCATCGCCGTGTCGCCGCCGCCAATCACCACCACGCGCTTGCCCTCGGCGTTCAATTCGCCACTGTCAAACTCGGCCACCTCATCGCCAAAGCTTTTGCGGTTCGACGCGGTCAGATAATCGATGGCGCGGATGATCCCCTTGGCCCCCGACCCCGGCGCCATCAGATCGCGCGACTTGTAGACGCCGGTGGCAATCAGCACCGCATCATGCTCGCCCCGGATCGCGTGAAAGCTGATGTCCTCGCCGACAGTGCAGTTCAGCCGGAACTTGACGCCGCCCTGCTCCAACTGCTCAACCCGCTGCATCACAACGGGTTTTTCCAGTTTGAAGCCGGGGATGCCATAGGTCATCAGCCCGCCCGCACGGTCGTAGCGGTCATAGACCGTCACCTGAATGCCCGCGCGGCGCAGCATGTCCGCCGCGGCAAGACCACCGGGGCCGGCACCGATGATGCCGACGCTTTCAGGCCGCTCGGACGGGGCCACAATGGGTTTCACCCAGCCTTCAGCAAAGGCCATATCGGTCAGGTATTTCTCGACCGAGCCAATGGTCACCGTGCCATGCCCAGCCTTCTCGATCACGCAATTGCCTTCGCACAGCCGATCCTGCGGGCAGATCCGGCCGCAGATCTCGGGAAAGGTGTTGGTCGCCTGGCTCAGGTCATAGGCCTCCTGCAGCCGCCCTTCGGCGGTCAGGCGCAGCCAGTCGGGGATGTTGTTGTGCAGCGGGCAATGGGTCTGGCAATAGGGCACGCCGCACTGACTGCAGCGCCCGGCCTGCACGGCGGCCTTGTCACGCGCGTACTCGGCGTAAATCTCGTGGAAATCATCACGGCGTAGGTCGGGGGGCCGCTTATCCGGCATTTCCTTCGCCACGGTGACGAATTTAAGCATCTGTTCCTTCGCCAAACTTCCCGTCCTCCCAGACTCACACCACTGAAATCCAGCGATAACCGATGCGTGAGTTGGAATAAAGTAAGAAGTGCTGCCCTATTATCCGATTTTTTTGCTGCTAAAGGCTCTCCGCCTCACCGGGATCACTTTAAAAGGTTACATATACTGACCTATTACGCATCTTCCCCTTGGAAATCGCTGCTCTAGGATGGCGCCGAATCTAGGAGGCGCGACCGCCCATGTCCCTGTTCTATCTCTTCATTCTGGCGATCGTGCAGGGCATCACCGAGTTTCTGCCGATCTCATCCTCGGCGCATCTTGCCCTGATCCATCAGGTCGGCGGACCGACGCCCGACGACATCGCCCTAGACATCGCGGTGCATCTCGGCTCGATCCTCGCGGTCGTTCTCTATCTGCGTGAAGAGGCCTTTCAGGCGTTCCGGGGCCTCTTTCGCCTGCACAAATGGCAATCCTATCGCGATGGCCGGATGGCGCTTTGCCTGATCATCGCAACCATCCCGGCGGTGATTTTCGGTGCCGTGATCGCCCTTGCAGGCTGGACCGAGGCGCTGCGTGATATCCGGATCATCGGCTGGATGATGATCGTCTTCGGTCTGGCGCTGTGGCTGATACACCGGATCGCGCCGGAAAACCGGCATCAGGCCGACTGGTCGATCCGCTCTGCCGTGGTGCTGGGCCTCTGGCAGGCGGTGGCGCTGATCCCCGGCGTCTCGCGCTCGGGCATCACCATGACGGCGGCGCGCAGCATGGGGTATGAGCGGCATGTGGCGGCGCGGATCTCGATGCTGATGTCGATCCCGATCACGCTGGCCACCGGCGTCTTGCTGCTCAGGGATGTGGCGGGCGCCGAGCCCGGATCGGGCCTGATCCTCAGCGCCGCCATCGCTGCTGTTCTGGCGTTTGCGGCGGCCTATGCAGCGCTATCGCTGATGATGCAGTTCCTGTCGAAGGTCAGCTTCACACCCTACGTGATCTACCGCGTGGCACTGGGCGTGGTGTTGCTGGGGATAGCTTATTTTTAGGTCGGCCCAGACAATTCTTCATGCGAAGAACTGGCGCCAGATTTTTCGCATGAAAAATCGTGACTAGCCCTTCATCCCGTCCCAGAACGTCTTGACCTTCTTGAAGAAGCTCGAGCCTTCGGGGTTGTTGTCGGCGTCGATCTTGTCGAACTCGCGCAGGATATCCTTTTGCCGCGCGGTCAGGTTCACCGGGGTTTCCACCGCCAGTTCGATGAACATGTCGCCCGCGCCACCGCCGCGCAGCGCCGGCATGCCCTTGGCGCGCAGCCGCATCTGCTTGCCGGTCTGGGCGCCCGTCGGCACTTTCACCCGGCTGCGACCGCCGTCGATCGTCGGCACTTCGACTTCGCCGCCAAGGGCTGCGATGGTGATTGTCAGTGGCACCCGGCAGTAAAGATTGACCCCGTCGCGCTGAAAGATCGGATGCTCGGCAACCTCGATGAAGATATACAGATCACCCGCAGGCCCGCCGCGCAGACCCGCCTCGCCTTCGCCCGCCAGCCTGATCCTGGTGCCGGTCTCGACGCCCGCCGGAATGTTGACCGACAGCGACCGGTCCTTTTCCACGCGCCCGGCACCGGCGCAGGTCTTGCAGGGATTCTTGATGATCTGGCCGAGGCCGGAACAGGTCGGGCAGGTCCGCTCGACGGTGAAAAAGCCCTGCTGCGCGCGGACCTTGCCGATGCCGGAACAGGTCGGGCAGGTCACCGGCTCGGCACCGCCTTCGGCACCCGATCCCGAGCATGCGGAGCAGGCCACCG
>JBBKVJ010000381.1:0-8282 GCA_037968375.1 Paracoccaceae bacterium
CCCCCCCCCCCCCCCCCCCCCCCCCCCCCCCCCCCCCCCCCCCCCCGGGTCGGCCCGCGTCAGCGGGCCGAAACCCTCACTTCTGCAGCTCGGTCCAGATCGCCGTATAAAGCTGCGTCGCCGAGGCCGGGCAGGTCGGCAAGAACTGACCCGCCGACGCGAATTCCGCCGGAATGATGATCTCGGGCGCGGTCTTCATCTCTTCGGGCATGAACGCATCCGACCCCGCCACGCCATTGGCATACCGCGCGAAGTTCGAGATCATCGCCGCATTCTCGGGCACCAGGATAAAGTTCAGAAACGCGTAGGCGTTGTCGACATTCTGCGCGTCCCTCAGCAGCCCGACCGAATCCATCCACAGCGGGAAACCCTCCCTGGGATAGCCGTAGGCCACGTCCGGATTGGCCAACCGCACCCGCATGGTCGAGCCGTTCCAGTTCACCGACGCCGCCCAGTCGTTGTTGGTCAGCTTTTCGGTGGCCCCGTAATCCATCGAGATCCAGTCCGGCTTGGCCGCGACCAGCTTGTCACGGACCTGTTTCAGGATCTCCAGATCCTCGGTGCAAGGCTCGCCGCCGACATTGAAGATCGTCATCGCCATGATGTCGTTCATCTCGGGCACGACGTTGATCTTGCCCTTCAACTCGTCCGGCGTGTTGAGGAAAATCTCCGACGTGTTGATGTCGCCGCCATAGACCGAGGTATTCACCGCCACCCCGGTCGTGCCCCACTGCCACGGCACCGTATGCGTCCGCGCCGGGTCCCAGGGCACATCGGCCCATTCCGGTGCGATATTGCCGTGATTGGGTAGCTTCGATTTGTCCAGCTCGGCCAGAAGGCCCTTGCCGACATAGATTTGCACATAGTTCGCCGATGGCACCACCAGGTCGAACCCGTGCCCGCCGGCCTCGATCTTGGCCAGGGCAGTGTCGTTGGAATCGTAATCGGTGATTGTCACGTCGATGCCACTTTCGGCCTCGAACTTCTCGATCATTTCGGGGCTGGTGTAGTTGCCCCAGTTATAGAGGTTCAGCACGCCCTCGGCATGAACCGAACCCGCCATCGCGGCAAAAGCCACGCTCGTCAGAAGCGTCTTTTTCATCTGGTCTCTCCTTATTGGGTCTCATTGCGCAGGGTTCACCCCCGCTTTCGCGTCAGCAAAAAGAATGCCGTCAGCAACAGCACCGTCACCGCCAGCAGCACCGTCGAGATCGCGTTGACCTCGGGTGTGACGGCACGGCGCAATTGCCCCAGCATATAGGTGGGCAGCGTATCCTGCCCGGCGGATTTCACAAACTCGGTGATGATCACATCATCCAGCGAAATGACAAAGGCCAGCATCGCCCCCGCCACGATCCCCGGCGCCATCAACGGCAGAGTCACCCGCCGGAACGTCGCCCAGGGCGAGGCATACAGATCGGCCGCCGCCGTCTCCAGACTCAGGTCCATCCCCTCCAGCCGGGCCCGGATCGGCAGATAGGCAAACGGCACGCAGAACGCCGCATGCGCGAGGATCAGGTAGCCAAGCCCCTGAATGCCGGTCGCCACCTTGATCGCGGCAAAGAAGATCAACAGCGCCACGGCAGTGACGATCTCGGGCACCATCAGCGGCTGATTGATCATCACATAGATCACCGTCTGGCCCGGAAACTTGCCTCGCCGTGTCGTGCCAAGGGCCGCCATCGTCGCCACCGTGGTGGCGATCAGCGCGGCGCATGTGGCGATCACCACCGAGCGTAGTGCGGCGGACTGCACCACATCGTTGCCCCAGGCGACCTCGTACCAGCGCAGTGAAAACCCGCCCCAAAGGGCAATCGACGAGCCGCCGTTGAACGAATAAACGACCAGCGTGACGATCGGCATGTACAACAGCACGAACACCGCCACCGCGATGCTGCGAAAGCCGGGCAGGGCCGTGACCGAAAAGGACTTGCGCCTAGCCATGCGGCGCCTCCCGCGTCGTCGACCGCACATAGATCAACAGTGCCACCATCACGATGAACAACAACAGCATCGACAGCGCCGCGCCCAGTGGCCAGTTCCGGCCCTGCCCGAACTGCAGCTCGATGAAATTGCCGATCATCATCTGCTTGCCGCCGCCCAGTACGCGCGGCGTGACATAGGCGCCCAGCGACGGCACGAAGACCAGGATTGATCCGGCCACGATACCGGGCTTGATGATCGGCAGGATTACCCGCCGTAGCACCCGCCAGCGGCTGGCGTACAGATCATACCCCGCCTCGATCAGCTTGAAATCGAACCGGTCGATGGCGGCAAACAGCGGCAGCACCATCAAGGGCAGATAAACATAGGCCATCCCGATCAGAACGGCGGTTTCGGTGAATACAATCTGCAAGGGCGTGTCGATGATCCCAAGGCCGATCAGCACGTTGTTCAAGATGCCCTCGTTGCGGATCACCTCCATGATCGCGAAGGTGCGGATCAAAAGGTTGGTCCAGAACGGGATGGTGATCAAGAACAACCACATCGCGCGTTCGCGCGGCGGTCGCGTCGCGATGAACCACGCGGTCGGCAGGCCCAGCGCAAAGGTGATCGCGGTGGTCGCCAACGACAGTTTCAAGGACCGCCAGAAGATCGTCAGATGCGCATCCGCCGCCGACACCGTGCCGTCAAAGATGTCGCGCTCCAAAAACACCCGGAACCAGCCGTCGGCCGAGAAATCCCAGACGACATTGCCGTAATCCCCGGGCGTCAGGAACGAATAGACCGCGACGATCAGCAACGGGCCGGAGGCTGCGAACAAAAGCAGCAACAGCGCCGGCGAGGCCAGCAGCCAACCGTTGCGCGCCCGCTCCCGTCTCCGCCCTGCCTCGGTCGCGATGCTCATGCCTCAGTCCCCCAGAACCTGCACCGCGCCTTCGGCAAAGCGCACGCCGACGCGGGCACCCGGCGCCAGGCCGACATCACCCGAGGGCGGCGATTGCAGCCGCGCGACGATCACCGTGCCGTCCGCCAGCCGGACGTGGCAATAGGTGTCGGTGCCGAAATACGTCGTCTCGGTCACGGTGGCATGCATCGCACCCGGCGCGCCCTCGGCCTCGATGCGCACCTGTTCGGGCCGCACCGCCAGCGTCATCTCGCCCGCGTTTGCACGTTCCCCCGGGGCCTCGACCCTGTCGCCCGACGCCAGCACAAAGCCCCCACCCTCGGCCTTCGCGGTCAGGAAATTCGTCTCGCCGATGAAATCCGCCACGAAGCGGTTCACCGGGTGATTGTAGATCTCGCGCGGCCCGCCAACCTGCAACAGCTTGCCCGACCGCATCACCCCGATCCGGTCCGACATCGTCAGCGCCTCTTCCTGATCGTGGGTGACGAAGACGAAGGTGATCCCAGTCTCGGTCTGCAGCCGCTTCAACTCGCTCTGCATCTCCTTGCGCAGCTTGAGATCCAGCGCCGACAACGGCTCGTCCAACAGCAATACCTCCGGTTCGGGTGCCAGTGCCCGCGCCAGGGCCACGCGCTGCTGCTGACCGCCCGACAACTGCTGCGGCTTGCGGTCGGCAAACGCCTCCAGCTTGACCAGCGCCAGCATTTTTTCAACCGTCCGGGCCACGTCACCTTTGGCCCGACCCATCATCTCCAAGCCAAATCCGATATTCCGCGCCACCGACAGATGCGGGAACAGCGCATAGCTTTGGAACACCGTATTGACCGGGCGCTTGTTCGGCGGATCGGCGGTGATATCGCGCCCCGACAGCAGGATCTCACCCGAGGTCGGCGTCTCGAACCCCGCGATGCAGCGCAAAAGCGTGGTCTTGCCGCAGCCCGAGGGGCCGAGCAGCGTGAAGAACTCGCCCTTGCGGATCGTCACCGACACATCGTCCAACGCGCGGACGGCACTGTCGCCCGCGCCATAGACCTTCACCGTATTGCGGGCTTCCACCGCGATGTCGTCGCTCACCCAAGTCTCCCCGTTGGAATTTTTTTTCAATGCTGCGCCGGGGGCGGGGTCATTTGCAAGTCTCTAGACGACTTGCACATCACCGGCGGACCAAAGCTCTTGATTCCCGGCAGGCACACCGCTCACACCACGCCCGGTGGCCGCCGTTCGAACCAGGGCTGCGCCCCTTCAACCTGCGCGCAAAGTGCGATCAGCATCTCATCCGCCCCGAACCGCGCCGCCAGCTGCACCCCCACCGGCAGGCCCTCGGGCGTCCAGTGCAGCGGCACCGACACCGCAGGTTGACCCGAGGCATTGAACGGCGCGCAGAACGGCGAATAGCCGAACACCCGCCCCGGCCCCATGCGGAAATCGACGTAATCCTCGGTGTCATGCGAAAACCGCCCCACTTCGGCAGGCGGCTCGGCCAGCGTCGGCGACAGAAGAATGTCGTAATCCTCCAAAAACGCCGCCATCTCGCGGCCATAGGCGTGGATCTTGCCGACCGCATCCAGATAGTCCGCACCACTGATATGCCGCGCATAGGCAATCGCACCGCGCGTGACACCCTCGACATCGCCCTGCCGCAGTGTGCGGCCCTTGGCGGCCAGCGCCTTTTTCACGCCCAGCGCCGTGCCGCAGGCAACGATCTTGGTCCAGGCGCGCATCATGCCCTCGTGATCGGCATGCGGACGCGCCTCCTCGACGGTATGGCCCAGGCTTTCCAGCAAACGCCCGGCACTCTCTGCCGCCGCCCGGCAGTCGGGGTGCACCGGCGCGCCGTTGAAATTTGTCGCACACAAGGCCACGCGCAGCCGCTTCGGTGGCTTGGCCATCGCAGCCAGAAAACCCTTCTCCAACGGCGGCGCCCAGTAGGGTGCGCCCAGATCGGCGCCCTCGCAGGCATCCATCAACACCGCCGTATCGCGGACCGAACGGGTCAGAAATCCGTCGATCGCCATCCCGGCCCAGCCTTCGCCCGCGTAAGGCCCATCGGGAAAACGCGCCCGCGTCGCCTTGAACCCGAACAGCCCGCAGGATGACGCCGGTATCCGCACCGACCCGCCGCCGTCGCTGCCATGCGCCGCAGGCGTGATCCCCGCCGCCACCGCAGCCGCCGCGCCGCCTGATGATCCGCCTGAAGTCCGCGACAGATCCCAAGGGTTCCGCGTCGGGCCGCCATAGACGGCGGATTCCGTCGCCGGCCCGATGCCCCCCTCGGGCGAGGTCGTGCGCCCGAACGTCACCACCCCGGCATTCCTAATCCGCTCGAAGATCGCGCTGTCGCGGCCATACTTGGTGTTCATCAACAACCGCGAGCCGTTGTGCGACGGAAACTCCCTCGCCTCGGCACCGAGGTCCTTCAGCAAGAACGGCACGCCTTTCAGCGGCCCGTCGGGCAACCCCGCCCTGATCGCCGCGCGCGCCTTCGCCTCCTGCATCAGCACGACGGCATTCAGCTTCGGGTTCCACCCTTCAACCCGCGCCAGCGCGGCATCCAGCAATTCATCCGGCGTCACTTCGCCCTTCGCAACCAGCGCCGCCAGCGCCGTTGCGTCATGTCCTTCATAGCCGTCCATTTTGCCTACTCGATATCCAGATCGGCCAAAAGCCAGGCCCATTGCGAGGCATGCATATCACGATCCTCGCGGCTGCCTTGCACATTCGGACGTGGCATCGAGATTTTCACGACGTTCAGATCAGCGATGTCGAACCGCTTCAGCACCTGTGTCGGCATGTCGTACAGCTTGGCCACCGCGTCGGTCTGCAACCCCCGGCTGACCCGTTCGTAAGTCTCGGTATCGGGACAAAAAATGTCGATGGTCAGCCAGAACGGCCCGGCGTTCTTGGCGCGCAGCCGGTCGGCAAGATCCCCCAGCCTAGCCAACCTGCGCCACCTCCAGCCGGAACGCCGCCATCGGATCGTCCAGCCGCATCACATGGTTCAACGCGAACTCGTACAGCGGCCCGCGCGCCCAGTCGGCGGGCGAGAACGGAAAGGCAAAGGTCGCCTGAGGCTCATCGTCAGTCAGCGGGTAATGCAACAAGAACGGATTGCACAACTTGGCGATCTCGCCCGCGCGTTCCTGGCTTGGTGCCGTGACGATGCACATCACGCCCACTTCAGGCGGCACCGCGCGCGACGTCTCAAGCCGCCCCAGCGTCGCCGATTTGCCGATCAGCCGGAAATCCAGCGCATAATCGTCCGCGCCCAGATCCATCCGGTCGGCGATCTCGCGCACCAAAAACCCGGTCAGCCGCTCGACCCAGGCCTCGGCGTTCTCGACATAGCGCGGCTCGCGCAGAGTCACCAGGATTGTCGACTGATAGCCCACCAGCCGCGCGCCCTCCAGCTTGACGGTGTAATCGCCCTGCACCCAGTCCGACCCCGTGACCCGCACCCGGCGGGCGTCGATCTGGTCATGCTTCGCCCGGCTCACATCAAGATGACCGCCCGGCTCAAAAAGGATGAACGGATCGGAATTCTCATAAAGCATGTGTGCGGCTACCGAGCGCGGCGTGCACCGGGCCGAGTCGAGGCCCGGCTCGACGGTAAAGCCATCGGCATCGAAGTCGATCACGATCACCCCCGAGGTCGGGTTCGAGGTGCACAGCGCGCCGCATTCGCCGATCTTGGCGCCATGCCAGGCGCCGCCGACATTCTCGCCCCGCGCGATCGGCAGTGCCGCAATGGTCGCGGTGTCGGTGGTCCGTCCGGCGATGACGATATCGGCGCCGGTGGCCAGGGCCGCCGCGATCTGCTCGGCCCCGGCAAGGGCGACGATGTTCGACATCCCCGGCAGATCGGCCTCGGCCAGATCGGGTGCGGGGTCCAGCGGCCGGACCCGTCCCGCCGCCATCGCCTCGGCAACGCGGCCTGCGGGCTGGTTCGAATACAGCCGCGCCACCGTGACCTTCTGGCCCAGTTCGGCGGCCAGTTCGCAGGTGATCTCATACATCCAGTCGACGGTTGTATCGGTGCCGCAGGTCCCCGCCGTGCCGACAATCAGCGGCACGCCCGCCTCGGCCCGCGCCCGCATCAGCCGCCGCCATTCGGCCTTGGTCGCGGCGCGCGAGTATTTCGACCGTCCGGTGCCCAGATAGGCCGGTCCCGAATCCGTCGAGCCGCCGTCCACCGCAATGATGTCGGGCGCCATCGCCAGCGCCCGCGCCATTGCGGCCTCGTCAAAACCCATGCCCAGCGCCCCGGTGGGGATCAAAACCCGCGTTGCCATCAGTCCGTCAACCCCGCTTTCGACCGTGCATAAATCCCGCGCATGAAGAACGGTAGCAGGAAACCCGCAATCCCGGCGATCCAAAGGCCGACCGCGATCGGCGACGAGAAGAGATAGGTCCAGTCGCCCCCCGACAGCACCATCGCACGGCGCAGCGAATCCTCCATCGCATTGCCCAGAAGCACGCCCAGGATGATCGGCACCAGCGGCACATCCAACTTGCGCAACAGGTAACCCGCCACCCCGAAGCCGACCATCAGCAGCAAGTCGAAATAGCTGCCGGTCAACGAGTAGATGCCGACGAACGACACCATCGTCACCCCCGGCATCAACACCATCGGCGGCAATTGCAGCACCTTCACGAAGATCTTCACCATCGGCACGTTCATCACCAACAGCACCACGTTGGCGATCAGCAAGGACGCGATCAGACCCCAGACCACGTCCGGCCGGTCGGTGAACAGCGTCGGCCCCGGCGTGATGTTCAGCGTCATCAACAGCGCCAGCAGCACCGCCGTCGTCCCCGACCCGGGCACGCCCAGCGTCAGCATCGGGATCAGCGCACCACCCGCAGCGGCATTGTTGCCGGCCTCGGGGGCTGCCACACCGCGCGGATTGCCCTTGCCGAAACTGGCCTTGTCCTTCGACATCGCGCGCTCGCCCATATAGGCGAGGAACGATCCCAAGGACGCCCCCGCCCCCGGCAGGATACCCGCAAAGAACCCGATCCCCGAAGACCGCAGCATCGTCCAGCCGCTGTCCTTGATCATCTTGAACGGGATGGTGACCTTCTCCAGCTTCACGCCGATGGCCGAATTCTTGCCGTGGCTCTCGATGAAGAAGAACACTTCGGCGATGGCGAACAAACCGACAATGGCCACCAGGAAATCGACGCCATCCATCAGATGCAGGTTGCCAAAGGTATACCGCACCATCGCGGTGTTGTTGTCGATACCGATCATCGCGATGGCCAGTCCCAGACCCGCCGCCACCGCCGCCTTGGCCTGGTTTTTTGACGCCACCCCGCCCAGCGTGCAGAACGCCAGAAGATACAGCGCGAAATACTCCGCCGGACCGAACAGCAGCGCCACCTTGACCAGCTGCGGCGCCAGGAACACCAGACCCCAGGTGGCGAAGAACGCGCC
>JBBKVJ010000382.1:0-3908 GCA_037968375.1 Paracoccaceae bacterium
GGCAGCGTCAGTCTCATCCTTGATGATCGCCTCGGCCAAAGCCAGCGCGGCCTTGGTGCCGGTCTGGCGATATTCCCGGCGCAACAGGTCAAGTGCTGCGGCCTGTTGCTGCGGCGTTCCGGCAAACTGCATCTCAAGCTTGGCAAGGGCTTGCAAGACGCCGGGATACTGGCCGGCATAGGTTTTCCAGAATGCCAGCTGATCCGCCGAAGCGGTGCCGGACAGTTCGAGGAACTTCAGGTAACTGGCCAGCGAATTGGCGCGCCCGTACAGCGCCTGCGACTGCAGCGAAGCGACCTGCAGCGGGTCATCCTGGGGGTTCAGAAGCGACAGGCTTTCTGGCCGGATATCAAGGTTGGCGTTGTCGATCGCGGCTTCGATATCCTGCCAGTAGCGCGCTTCCGCGACACGCGGGCTGTCCACCGCCTGACACAGGAACGCCGATTGCAGCGAGGTCGTTGGATTGACCCGGCCGAAGGTCGCGGACGCATAGCTGAGCAGACTGACGCCGCGTTCGAAATCGGCGGGGTTGCCGCGCCGGGCGATCAGCATCTCGGCAAGACTGGTCATGCCGTCCATGTCTTTCAGCGCGGCTGCCTTTTCCAGATAGCCCAGCGCCTGGTCCTGACCGGCCCAGCGGCCGCGCCGGTCAAGCACATCCTCGGCCAGTCGGGTAAAGACCCAGCCCGGCGGCGAACCAAGTTCGGCCAGCGCCAGCAATGCTTTGGTCCGATGGTCGTCAAGCTCGGGGTAGTCCTCGGCATGGACCTGCAAGAACAGCGCCAGACGGGTCAGGCCCGAGCGCAGGCCCGAGGTCGCCGCCGCGCGGTAGAGATCGAGCGCCGTGTCGAGATCCTTGTCTACCAGCGCGCCGGCCTCGTACAGCCGCCCCAGTTCGATCTGCGCGAATGTCAGCCCGGAATCCGAGGCCTGTTGCAGATAATGCAACATCTCGGCGTTGTCCTTTTCGATGCCCTCGGCCTCAATATGGTATTCGGCCACCTTCCAGGCCGAGTTCGCGTCGCCCAGATCGGCACCAAAGCGGAACCAGTCGTAGGCCAGCTGCGGATCGCGCCTGACGATCTTGCCGTTGTGATATTCGCGCGCAATGCGGGCCGTGCGGTCGCAGATTGTCGCGTCCATCTCGCCGACCAGCGCGCCAAATGCCATCACCACCGCCATGTCAGGCGGCACCGCCCAGCCCTCAAGGTCCTCGCCGTCGAGGACCATCCTGCTGAGCGTCAACAGCGCGTCGGCGTCACCGGCATATCCGGCCTCTTGCAGCAGGGCGTTGGCCCTATCGGTATCCTTTTGCACACCTATCCCGTCGCGGAAAAAGCGCGACAGATCGTATTTGAAGCGCGGCGGCAGGCCCGCGATATCACCCGCCAGCTGCTCGACCAGCTTTTCATCGCGCAGACCCTGAAAGTTGCCCGCCGCCTCCATCGCACGAATGCGGGCCAGAAGAGCGTTGGCACCGGCATAACCCGGATCGGACTCGGCCAGGCGGGTGATCATCAGGTTGATCGTCTCGGACCATTTGCGCGCGTCGATGTATTGCAGACGGTTGATGTCACGCTTGATCAGCGCCGGATCGACATCTGGCAGCGTCTTGCCGTCCCATTCGCCCCAGAACGCGGTGGTCACGATATCGCTTTCCTGCGGGATGCAGACCGGCGCCGGTGTGATCTCGGGCGGGCGGAATTCCAGATCCAGTAGCTTGGGTGCGCTGGTCTGTGCGGATGCCGAAAACGGCAGCAGCGACGCGATAAGCAGCGGCATGGCTCTGGACCGCAGCCAGGCTGTAAGGGGCTTTGACCCAGACATGTTCGATACTCCTCTTACAGGCTTACTTGAGATAGGAATTGCGGGTGGCAGTGGCGGTATAAGTGCCGTCCGTCTCGGTCAGGACGATCGACACGCCGGATCGGCGTATCAGTTCGATCTGCGGCACCTCGGCCAGCACCTTGCCGTCGGCACGCAGTTCGAAATCCAGCGTCAGCGGCGCCTTGAGAGACCGCGAACTGCCGGCCATCGGGCCAACCGCCTCGATCGCGACCGCATCGGCCAGGGGCGCATACAACTCGACTCCCTCGGTTGCGGTCAGGTTGTAAAGCGTGACATCGGATTTCGACGGGTTGTTGGTGATCTCGTCGGTGACCACCTCGAAACTGTCGTCGTCCAGCTTGATCAGCGTGTAATGCGTCGCCGCACCGGCCTCGACGGTGGTTGCGTTGCCCGACAACGACACCTCGATGCTGCCCGGCAGCACGTTGACGTAATCCGAAACACCGGCGTCGAAATCCTTGACGGTCGTGCCGTTCACGGTGGCAAAGGTATCTTGCGGCGCCAGCACGCGGATGAAGCTGGAATTGGGCGCAAAGACGTCTTCGTAGAGGCCCTTGTCAGCGGCTTGGACCGGGCCGGAAAGCGACGCCGCGATAAGACCGGCGGCAATGAATGTTCTGGTCATGATTCTTCCTCTTTCTTGGAGATACAGGCAAAGATGCTGGGTTCGGCAGCAAAGGCGGCTGACATCGACACCGTCACCGACTGCGCGCCGTCATCCCAAAGACCGGTCAGCGGCATGTAGAAACGGCCGGTGCGGATCAGGCGTTCGCCGCGAACGATGGTCTTGCTGCGCTCGACCCCCTCGGCCGAGCGGAACCGGAATTCGGTGGTCAACCCGACCGAGCGATGGGTGTCGACAAACAGCGTGTCGTCGGGGCCAAGATCGAGGCCCGACAGATCAACCTCGGCCTGCGACAGGGCGTCGTCCACCACGACATCAAGCGGGGTGTCGCAGGTGGCGCCCGCCGCCGCGATCAACTCGCGCATCGGCTGGTCGCCGTATTCGGCAAGGTTGTTGTAGATCGGGTTTTCCCAGACCAGGAACCGTGGCCGGGCGTCCTGAAACTCGGCAGAGGTCAGGTACGAGGTCATGGCGCCGAACTGGTCACCGCCGGTCAGCGCATAGTTGACCAGTTCCAGCTCGGCGAAATCGGACAGAAAGCCGGGGAAATTGTTGATCGGGCTGTCCGAGAACGAGGTTCCGGCAAGCGCCAGCGGCACGGTTTCCTCGGCATCGCCGAACAGATCCAGCCCGGCGCCCGCCGTGGGCTCGGCGGAATCGATGCGGGTCGTCGTGTAGGTCATCGTTTCCGCCTGCGGCAGCGTTTCCAGGCAGCGGTTCTGCAAGATGCGCCGCATCCCCGAAAACGCGACGCCAACCTCTTGCGGTGTCGTCTCGAAGGTCGCACGGTCCAGGTCACCGTAGCCGGGCTGGTTCTTGATCGTCTCGGCGATGGCCTGGGCGGCAAGACTGGCACCGCTGGCGGACCAGTGGAAATCGGCCTTGTAGAACGGCAAGTCCTGCACGTCGGCAGGGCGGTTCACGATGGCCTCGCGAATGTCGACGGTGACGACACCGGCCTTGGTAAGCCGGTCCAGAATGTCGTGATAGACCGCTGTCGCGATCTCGACGTCGAAACCGTAAAGCGCTGCTTCATCGGGCAGAAATTCTGGCATCAGCAGGCTTTTCGCCGGGACCGGGACATAGATCAGGGTGGTGCCGTTTTCGGCCAGCACACGCGACAGCTCCGCCAGATCGGCGACGACGCGATCCGAAAACGAATGATCCATGCGCAGCGAGGCGGCGATCCGGTAAAAGACGCCGTCCTTGCCCTCGATCGAGGGCAGTTCCTTGTCCTGATCAAGGCCGGTGCAGCCGTAGGCGGACTGCGCCATGCCCTGAGTCGGCTGTGCCAGCAACGCTGCCGCAGCAAGGCCAAGCACCGCAAGCGCAGGCGAATGAAAACGTTTCATCGGGTAACCTCCGTCGCCGCCGCGCCGTTCGCGGGCGCGGTTTCGGCAAGTTTCTGTTCCAGCGCCTTGGCCAGATTCTCGAC
>JBBKVJ010000383.1:0-4037 GCA_037968375.1 Paracoccaceae bacterium
GATATCGGCGACGGTGGCGAAAGCGGCCGCATTTACGCTGTGGACAACCGCGGCTATGAAGCGGCGGTTCAGGTTGATTGTGACGCCGGATCATTCCGCAAAGTGCTGGAAGGCGCGCATGTGCCACAGCAGGGTGATGCGGTCTCGTTCAGCCTGCGGGCCGGGGCCGGCTTCCTATTCGACCCTGCGTCGGGCGCACTGCTGTCGCATCAGGGGGGCGCCGCATGAACAACGCATATCGTCTTGCATCAGGGCTGATCATCGCGGGCTTCTTCATGCTGTGCCAGCCCTTTGCGCTAATTCTGTACGAATGGGGATTTCCCATGCTTCTGACAGGGTTGTTCCTGTTCCTGATCTTGGATCACATCCCTGCCGCAAGCCCGCACAAGGAGGATGACCATGGGTAAGCCCGTAAAGAAGATCCTGAACGACCCGCGTCAAGCGGTGACGCAGATGATCGATGGTCTGGTCCTGGCCAGTGATGGTCTGACCCGCCGCCTGTCGGGCCTTGACGCCATCGTGCGCACCGACGTGCCTGACGGCAAGGTCGCGCTTTTGATTGGAGGCGGTTCAGGGCACGAGCCCCTGTTCCACGGCTTTGTCGGCCAGAACCTGGGCGACGGTGCGGCCTGCGGCCAGTTCTTTGCTGCCCCGGCGCCGCACATCATCTACGAGGCTGCCAAGGCCGTGCACCGCGGCAATGGAGTTCTGTTCCTGTACGGTAACTATGCCGGGGACAACATGAATTTCGACATCGCGGCCGAGATGCTGCAGGACGAAGGCATCGACATACGCACCGTTCGCGTGACGGACGACGTGGCCGCCGCCCCACCCGAACGGACCCATGACCGGCGCGGCATTGCCGGCGACGTGCTGATGATCAAGATCGCCGGAGCCGCTGCCACCACGCTGGATAGTCTGGATGAGGTTGAACGTGTGGCGCGCAAGGCCGTGGCCAATGTACGGTCGATGGGTGTGGCGGTTTCAGCTGGATCGATCCCCGAAACCGGCAAACCCACGTTCGAACTGGCCGATGACGAGATCGAGGTCGGCATGGGCGCCCATGGCGAAGCCGGGATCGCGCGACAGAAACTCGCCCCCGCCGATACCGTTGCCGATGCGCTGCTGGATCGCATCCTGCCCGACCTCCCCTTTGCAGCGGGCGACGAGGTGGCGCTGGTTCTAAACAACCTGGGCGCCACGACGATGATGGAGATGCTGGTGGTCAACCGCCGGGTCCGCCAGGTGCTTCAAGAGCGGGGCATCATCGTGCACCGTACTGAAGTGGGAACTTGGCTGACCGTGCAGGAAATGGCCGGGTTCTCGCTGACGCTCATGAAACTGGATGCCGAACTGAAGCAGTATCTGGATATGCCCTGCCAGTCGGTCGGCTTTTCGCGCATGGGAGCGGTGTGATGGGCGACGCGGGCCTTAGCGCAAAGGATACCGTTGAGATGCTGAAGGCAGTGGCACGGGCCGTAATCGAACAGGTCGACGTGCTAACTGATGCAGATCTGGCCATCGGGGACGGCGACCATGGCATTGGCATGCGCCGCGGGTTCGAGGCGGTGTTGACGGCGCTGGATGCATGCGGCCCGGGAATCGACGCGGGATTCCGGGCGACCGGCATGGCCATCATGGCCAATACCGGGGGGGCTGCTGGGGCCGTGTTCGGCACAGTGTTCACCGCCGGGGCCAAAGCGCTGGCCGGCGCTGACCGCTTGGATGCCGACGGCATCCGCCGCTTTCTGGCGGCCGCTCAGGAAGGCGTGGCGAAACGCGGCGGTGTGACCGAGGGGCAGAAGACCATGCTGGATGCACTGGCCCATGCCGACCGCGCCGCCACGGACCTGAACGACCTGTCCACCTGTCTGACCGCTGCAGCACGGGGGGCCGAAGCCGGGGTCGAAGCCACGAAATCCATGATCGCCACGACGGGCAAGGCGCGCTCTCTTGGTGAGCGCAGCCTGGGACACCCTGACCCGGGAGCAATGTCGGTGGCGATCATCATGGCCGCCATGCGCGATTTCGTGTTGGTCGGGGTAACTGATGAAGGAGAACGGATTGGCTGATCTGGATGACATTAAGGATGGCAAGGACTGGGGACGCGACCGCCCGGCGGACACAAGCCGCTTTTTCCTCAAGGGGGCCGCGCACCATGACTGGGGGATGAAGGCCCGGCTGGCGCAGATTTTCCGACCCGAGACCGGGCGGACGGTAATGCTGGCCTTCGACCACGGCTATTTCCAAGGGCCGACGACCGGGCTTGAACGGATAGACCTGACCATTGCCCCGCTGGCGCCGCACACGGATGTGCTGATGTGTACCCGCGGTGGTCTGCGCGCCTGCATAACCCCCGAAGTGCGCAAGCCCATAGTGCTGCGGTGTTCGGCCGGAAACTCGATCCTGACCGAGCTCTCGAACGAACTGGTTGGGGTCGAAATCGAAGACGCGATCCGGCTCGGGGCGTCGGCGATGGCCGCGCAAATCTATATCGGTGCGGAATACGAGCACAAATCCATAGCAAACGTGGTCAAGCTGATCGACACCGGCACCCGTTACGGCATTCCGACCATGGCCGTCACTGGCGTCGGCAAGGACCTCGTGCGCGATGCCCGCTATTTTGGGCTTGCCACGCGCATCGCTGCCGAGATCGGGGCGCAGTTTGTAAAGTCGTACTACGTCGAAGAGGGGTTCGAACGGATTACATTGGGGTGCCCGGTTCCCATTGTCATCGCGGGTGGCAAGAAGCTGCCAGAGCGTGAGGCGCTGGAAATGGCGTATCGCGCCATCGATCAGGGCGCGGCGGGCGTGGATATGGGGCGTAATGTGTTTCAGTCCATCGACCCTGAAGCCATGCTCAAGGCCCTTACTGCCGTTGTCCATGACGGTCGGAGCGGGGCTGATGCCTACGAACTGTTCCAGGATATCGCAAGCAGCCAAACCGCCTGACTGTCAGCCATCCTTTCCATTTCAGACCCAGGCCGTTCCCGCCGGGGTCGGGCCCCGAAAGCGTAGTACCAAGGCGAAGGAGAATGCCATGCGCAACCTCTGGGACGATCAGGCAGCGGCCGAATTGGGCCCGGGCCTGCCTCTTCGCGCCTATTCCTCGCGCCTGATCGGATCCGATCCGAATCTTGTACTGCATGGCGGGGGAAATACCTCTTGGAAAGGCAATCACACCGACCGTTTCGGCAACTCCCAGTCGGCGATCTGGGTCAAGGCGTCGGGGTTCGATCTGGGCCGCATGGGTCCTGAGGGGTTTACGGCCCTGATGCTGGACAGCCTGTTGCGGCTTGCCGAACTGCCGGTCCTGTCGGATGTCGACATGGTAGCCGAAGTGAAGCGGGCGCGCCTGAATCCGGACGCGGCCCCGGCATCGATCGAGGCGATTGTGCATGCGTTGTTCCCCGCAAGCTTTGTTGACCACTCCCACGCGGACGCGGTGCTGACACTGTCGAATGCCGGGGGGCGAGCGTTGCTGGAACGGGTCTATGGCGACCGCGTCGTGATCCTGCCCTATGTGAAGCCGGGATTTGATCTGGCCCGCCAGATACGTGCCGCCCTGCCGGACATCGTTCGGATGCAGGGTATCATCCTGGAACACCACGGTGTGTTCACCTGGGGAGACACGGCGCGCGAAAGCTATGACCGAATGATCGCACTTTGCTCTATGGCCGAAGAATGGTTGGCCACAGAACTGCCCCCGCTACCAGATCCGCCAGCACCTGACCACGACCCGCGGGCTATTGCCATGTTGCGCGGGGCTGTGGCGCAGGCGGCCGGGCGTGCCGTCCTTTCGCTGCCTGCAGGCCAAGTCTCTCCTGACGAGGTGGCCGGCCTATCGGCGCGGGCGCGCAACGGCACGCTGACGCCCGAACATGTGATCCACAACAAGCCATTCCCCGCAGTGACCGGCCCGGATCCCGCGCCGGGCCTTGCAAATTTCGCAACCGACTACCGCGCCTATGTCGCGCGCGGAGGCGATCCGACCCTGGTGCCATTGCCCGCCTATCCGCATTGGGCAATGTCACTGT